>CAMLQP010000140.1 GCA_946482115.1 uncultured Comamonadaceae bacterium | reverse complement strand
CCGAGCGCAGCATGCAGCTGCAGGCCACCATCCAGGAAGGCGTGCTGAGCCTGTCAGACGCCCAGCGCCACCTGGATGTCGAGTGCGTGCGCTGGAAATAAAAGAGGCCCCCACACTCCCCCACGGTGTGGGGTTGCTGCCCGCCCGAGGGGGCGCGTTTCGCCTTGGGGCGGCCCGGCGGCGAAACCGGCCTCAGCTTGCCGGCCTGGTGTCCACCCGCAGGCACAGCAGCCCGGTCAGCACCGCGAGCGCGATGAAGCCGAGGTAGAACGGCGTGAAGTCCGCGCGCGCCAGCCGTTCATGGCCCAGCATCAGCACGGTCAGTGCCACGCCCAGCACCGCGCCGATCTGGCGCACGGCCTGGTTCACCGCGCCGCCCACCGCGTAGTGCGCCAGCGGCAGCCGGTGCACGGCGGCGGCGGCCAGCGAGGGCATGACCAGCCCCACGCCCACGCCGCTGAGCACCAGCGCCGGCAGCCAGTGGCGCAGGTAGTCGGGTTCGGTGCCGGGCACCAGCAGCAGCCACAGCCCGCTGGCCGCATAGACCACGCTGCCGCCCAGCAGGAAGGGCCGGTGGCCCAGGCGCGCCGCGAGCCGGCCGGTGACGATGGCGGTGGGAATCACCAGCAGCGGGCCCGGCGTCACGGCCAGCCCGGCCTGCGGCAGGCTGTAGTGCCAGATGCCGGTCATGTAGAAGAAGAAGCCGAAGAACATCATGGCGAACGCGGTGCCGAAGGCCAGCATGGCCAGGTTCACGTCGCGGTAGGTGGCATGCCGGAACAGCGCCGGGTCCAGCAGCGGTGCCCTGGCCGAGCGCACCCACGCTGCGAAGGCGATCAGCGCGGCCACGCCCAGGGCCCCGACGCCGGCCAGCTCGGCGCGGCTCCAGTGCGGCGACTTGAGCTGCACCACCGCCAGCGCGATGGCGCCCACGCCCACGATGACCAGCACCATGCCGGTCAGGTCGAAAGCGCGCCGGGTGTCAGGCCGTACCGATTCGCCCAGCCGTTGCCGGCCCAGAGCCAGCGCGGCCAGCCCCAGCGGCAGGTTGAGCACGAAGGCCCAGCGCCAGCCCCAGGTGTCCACCACCAGCGAACCCAGGCTGGGGCCCAGCGCCGCGCCCAGGCCGGCCACCGCGCCCCAGGCGCTCACGGCCACCGCGCGCCGTGACGCCGGGAAGGCGTCCAGCACCAGCGACAGCGAGGCCGGCGTGACCAGCGCCGCGCCAGTGGCCTGCAGCGCCCGCGCGGCCACCAGCGTGTTCACGCCGGGCGCCAGCGCGCACGCCAGCCCCGGCAGCAGGTACAGCGCCAGGCCGAACAGGAAGATCCGCTTGCGCCCGTGCCGGTCGGCGATGCCGCCGGCCGGTATCAGCATGGCGGCGAACACCACGCTGTAGGCGTTCAGCACCCACGACAGGTCGGCCGCGCTGGCTTCGGGAAAGCTCGCGCGCAGGGCGCCGAAGTCCGCGAACAGCACCGTGCCGTCCAGCGACACCAGGAAGGACGCGACGCTTGCGATCCAGAACACCGGCCAGGGCGACGCGGCGGCGGCCCCGCGCGGGGCCAGGGCGGGTTGCAGCGTGTCCACAGTCAGGCGGCGAGGTAGACGGGCGGTTCGGCGGTGAGGCCGGCCTTGACCTGGCGCGTGAAGTCGCCCACCAGGATCTCCTCGCGGCCGTCAGCCACGCCCTGCAGTGCCTCGCGGGCCACCTCGGCGGCGCCGAGCTTGGGCACGTCCAGGCCCTGGGTCAGGTCGGTGTCGATGAAGCCCACGTGCAGGCCACTGACCGTTGTGCCCTGCTCACGCAGCTCGTGGCGCAGGCCGTTGGTCAGTGCCCAGGCGGCGGACTTGGTGGCGCCGTACACGCCCAGCAGCGGCCGGTTGACCCAGCTGGCCACCGACAGCACGTTGAGCACCGCGCCGCCGCCATTGGCCGCCAGCACCGGGGCCAGGGCTTGGGTCACGCGCAGCGGACCGTAGAAGTTGACCTCCATCTGGCGCCGCGCGGCGGCCACGCTGCCCTCGGGCATGAAGCCGCCGGTTTCGGCCACGCCGGCGTTGTTGATCAGCAGGTTCACGTCCGGGGCCTGCCCGGCCAGCGCGGCCAGGTCGGCTTCGCTGGTCACGTCCAGGCGCACCGGCACCGCGCCGGGCAGGTCGATGCGGCCGGGGTCGCGGGCAGCGACGTAGACCTTGCGCGCGCCCTGGGCGAGGGCTTCGCGTGCCAGGGCCAGGCCCAGGCCGCGGTTGGCGCCGGTGATGAAAACGGTGGCGGTCGAGAGATTCATGGGAGGTTTCCGGTGAGGGGTGGGGAACTGAATATGATGGGTGTCATATTTGAGGGCGAACGAACTGGCGGGATGAAAAGCTGCCGGTTCAGTGGGACGTGGGGCGATCGAAGCGCGCCAGCAGCCCGTCGCGCGTGGCCTGCAGCAGGGCCTGGCCTTGCGGGTCGTCGCCCAGGGCGCGGGCCAGCTGCAGCGCGCCCACCAGGGCGCTGGCGATCACCAGGGCCTGCTGCGGGTCCGCGCCTGCGGGCAGGCAGTGGCGCACGCGCTCGATCAGGCCAATCACCCGGTCGCGCCCGGCTGCCTGCACCTCGGGCGCCTGGCGCGGCATTTCGGATGCCAGGGCGGCGACGGCACAGCCGTGCTCGGGATGGGCCGCGTGTTCGGTGGTCAGGTAGGACAGCACCAGCGCGCGCAGCGGCGAGTGCCCCTGCGCGAGGTGGGGCGCCATGCGGGCGTCCATGCGCTCGCCGCTGTCGCGGCCGGCGTGCGCCAGGGCCTCGGCCAGCAGCGCGTCGCGCGAGGGGAAGTGCGCGTAGAAGCCGCCGTGGGTCAGGCCGGCGGATTTCATCACGTCGGCCACGCCCACGCCGCTGCAGCCGCTGCTGCGCAGGGTGCGCGCGGCGGTTTCCAGGATGCGTTCGTGGGTCAGGGCCTTGCGGCCGGGTTTCTGTGCCATGCGGCGAATTATATGACGATCATCATATTTATGCCGATGAACCGACGGACGGTTAAGGGGGCCGACGGCCCCCGCGGGTCAGCCGGCGCGTCTGGCCAGTATTTCGAAGGCCGGCAGGGTCTTGCCCTCCAGCACTTCCAGGAAGGCGCCGCCGCCGGTGGAGATGTAACCCACGTCCTTGTCGATGCCGTACTTGGCGATCGCGGCCAGGGTGTCGCCGCCGCCGGCGATGGAGAAGGCCGGCGAGGCCGCGATGGCCTGCGCCAGGACTTTCGTGCCCTGCTCGAAGGCCGGGAACTCGAACACGCCCACCGGGCCGTTCCAGACGATGGTGCCGGCGCGCCTGAGCTGCTCGGCCAGGCGCTGGGCGGTCTCGGGCCCGATGTCGAGGATCAGGTCATCCTCGGCCACCTCGGTGGCCTGCTTGATGGTGGCGGGAGCGTCGGCGCTGAAGGTCTTGGCGGTCACCACGTCGGTGGGGATGGGCACCTCGGCGCCGCGCGCCTTCATGGCGGCCATCACCGCCTTGGCCTGGTCGAGCAGGTCGGGCTCGGCCAGGCTCTTGCCGATGGGCAGACCGGCGGCCAGCATGAAGGTGTTGGCGATGCCACCGCCAACGATGAGCTGGTCCACCTTGGCGGACAGGCTCTGCAGGATGGTGAGCTTGGTGCTGACCTTGGAGCCGGCCACGATGGCGGCCAGCGGGCGCGCGGGCGCGGCCAGGGCCTTGCCGATGGCGTCCATCTCGGCCGCCAGCAGCGGGCCGGCGCTGGCGACGGGGGCGAACTGCGCAATGCCGTAGGTGCTGGCCTCGGCGCGGTGGGCGGTGCCGAAGGCGTCGTGCACGAAGATGTCGCACAGCGCGGCCATCTTGCGGGCCAGCTCCTCGCTGTTCTTCTTCTCACCCTTGTTTAGGCGGCAGTTCTCCAGCAGCACCACCTCGCCGGGGGCCACCTGCACGCCATCCACCCAGTTGGCCACCAGGCGCACCGGCTGGCCCAGCAGCTCGGCCAGGCGCTCGGCCACCGGGGCGAGCGAATCCTCGGGTTTGAACTCGCCCTCGGTGGGGCGGCCCAGGTGGCTGGTCACCATCACGGCGGCGCCGGCATCCAGCGCCAGGCGGATGCAAGGCACGCTGGCGCGGATGCGGGTGTCTTCGGTGATGCGGCCGGCATCGTCCTGCGGCACGTTGAGGTCGGCGCGGATGAACACGCGTTGGCCCTTGGCCTTGCCTTGGGCGCAGAGGTCGGAGAAGCGGATGAATGCCATGGTCGTGAGGGGATTGCGGGGCAACCCGGCATTTTAGGTGGCGGCCCGGCGGCGGGCGTCGTGAGTGCACATCTATCAAATGAATAGGCGATTCTCCGGGGCCCGGACCACCATTTGGACGTTTGTTGCAACAGGTGAAAGTGCCACAATGACCCGGACCAATTCGACGGATGGAGGATGGGTGCATGAAGACCTTGAGCATCAAGACTAGGCTCTCCTTGCTGGTGGCCGGCCTGATGGCCCTGCTGGCGCTGGCCGCGGCCAACACGCTCTATCAGCTCCACCAGTCCAACCGGGTGCTGCAAGGCATCTACCTGGACCGCGTCCTGCCCCTCGCGCAGATCAAGGCCGTGGCCGATGGTTACCTCGTCGGCGTGGTCGACAACGCGCACAAGGCGGCCGACGGGGCTTTCTCCTATGCGGAAGCGCAGCGCAACCTGGCCCAGAACCTCCAGATCATCGAGGAGCAGACCAAGGCCTACCTGTCGACCCAGCTCAACGCGGAAGAGACGCAGATCATCGAGCGCATGAAGCCGCTGACCGCGCAGGTGCGCCAGGCGATCGCGAAGTACCAGACCCTACTGCAGCAGCAGGACAAGGCCGCCTTGCAGGCCTTCACCGAGAAAGAGCTGTACCCGGCGACCGACCCGCTGGTGGAGGAGTTCGACAAACTGATCAAGGTGCAGGTGCAGGTAGCGGCGGACGAGTACGCCAGCGCCCAGGCGCGCTTCAATCGCCAGTTCACCGGCACGCTGATCATCGTGCCCATCGTGCTGGTGCTGGCTGGCGTGCTGGCCTGGATCTGGGTGCGCTACATCGTCGGCTCGCTCAACACCGCCGTGGGCGTGGCCGAGACGGTGGCGGCGGGCGACCTGACCTCGCGCATCGAGTCCCGCACCACCGACGAGATCGGCCACCTGCTGGGCGCCCTGCGCCGCATGAACGACTCGCTGCTGGGCATCGTGGGCCAGGTGCGCAACAGCTCCGACAGCATCGCCACCGGCTCGGCCCAGATCGCCATGGGTAACGCCGATCTGAGCGAGCGCACCGAGAAACAGGCCAGCAACCTGGAGGAGACCGCCGCCTCGATGGAGGAGCTGACCTCCACCGTGCGCCAGAACTCCGACACCGCGCGCCAGGCCAGCCAGCTCGCCCACGAGGCCAACCGGGTGGCCGAGCAGGGCGCGCACGTTGTGGGCCAGGTGGTGAGCACCATGGACACCATCAGCGCCAGCTCGCGCAAGATTGTCGACATCATCGCCGTCATCGACGGCATCGCCTTCCAGACCAACATCCTGGCCCTGAACGCTGCGGTGGAGGCCGCCCGGGCGGGCGAGCAGGGCCGCGGCTTCGCGGTGGTGGCCGGCGAGGTGCGCACGCTCGCGCAGCGCAGCGCCCAGGCGGCCAAGGAGATCAAGGCGCTGATCGAGGAAAGCGTGGCCAACGTCTCGGCCGGCACCGGCCTGGTGGGCGAGGCCGGCAAGACCATGGCCGAGATTCAGCAGCAGGTCAAGCGCGTCAACGACCTTATCAACGAGATCAGCGCCGCTGGCGCCGAACAGACCACCGGCATCGACCAGATCAGCCAGGCGGTGATGGAGCTCGACCAGGTCACGCAGCAGAACGCGGCGCTGGTCGAGGAGTCCGCAGCCGCGGCCGAAAGCCTCAAGCAGCAGGCCGCGCAGCTGGCCCAGGCGGTGTCGGTGTTCAAGGTGGACGCGGCAGCCGCCTCGGCCGCCGCGCCAGCGGCCGTGCCCGCGCCGCCGCCGAGACCAGCCCCGCGCCCGGCGCCCGCCCCGCGCGCCACGCCCAAGCCCGCCGCCCTGGCGGCCCGCGCCCAGCCCGCCAGCCCGAAGCCGAGGCTGGCCGCCGCGCCCAAGTCCGCGCCCTCGCCGGCCCCGCCGTCCGGCGGCGAGGGAGAATGGGAGACGTTTTGAGAAACCCGACGCGATTGCGGCACTTTTGGTCAAAAGCGTCGCCACCTTTGCGTAGATTTGCTTACTAGGGTTTACCCCTGACCGCCGCCTACAATGGCGGCTCTTTTTTCGCGCCGGAGACAAGCCAAATGCCGCAGAACCAGGAAGACAAACGCGCCGAACTGAAGCGCGCCGCCCTCGAGTACCACGAGTTCCCCACCCCGGGCAAAGTGGCGATCGCGGCCACCAAGCAGCTCACCAACCAGCGCGATCTGGCCCTGGCCTATTCCCCCGGCGTGGCTGCGCCCTGCGAAGAGATCGTGGCCGACCCGGTCAACGCCTTCAAGTACACCAGCCGCGGCAACCTGGTGGCCGTGATCACCAACGGCACCGCCGTGCTGGGTCTGGGCGACATCGGCCCGCTGGCCGCCAAGCCGGTGATGGAAGGCAAGGGCGTCCTGTTCAAGAAGTTCGCCGGCATCGACGTCTTCGACATCGAGATCAACGAAAAGGACCCGCAGAAGCTTGTCGACATCATCGCCTCGCTGGAGCCCACCTTCGGTGGCATCAACCTCGAGGACATTAAGGCCCCGGACTGCTTTTACGTCGAGCGCGAGCTGCGCAAGCGCATGAAGATCCCGGTCTTCCACGATGACCAGCACGGCACCGCCATCTGCGTCGGCGCAGCCATCATCAACGGCCTCAAGGTCGTGGGCAAGGACATCAGGAAAGTCAAGCTGGTCGCCTCGGGCGCGGGCGCGGCCGCGCTGGCCTGCCTGAACCTGCTGGTCAAGCTGGGCCTGCCGCGCGAGAACATCTGGGTGACCGACCTGGCCGGCGTGGTCTACGAGGGCCGCACCGAACTGATGGACCCGGACAAGGCCCAGTTCGCGCAGAAGACCGACCAGCGCAAGCTGGCCGAGGTCATCGCGGGCGCCGACATCTTCCTCGGCCTGTCCGCCGGCGGCGTGCTCAAGCAGGACATGGTCAAGGCCATGGCCGCCCGGCCGCTGATCCTGGCGCTGGCCAACCCCAACCCCGAGATCGCGCCCGAGGACGTCAAGGCCGTTCGCGACGACGCCATCATGGCCACTGGCCGCACCGACTACCCGAACCAGGTCAACAACGTCCTGTGCTTCCCCTACATCTTCCGCGGCGCGCTGGACGCGGGGGCCTCCACCATCACCGACGAGATGGAGATCGCGGCCGTGCACGCCATCGCCGAGCTGGCCCAGGCCGAGCAGAGCGAGGTGGTGGCCGCAGCCTACGCGGGCGAGAAACTCGCCTTCGGGCCCGAATACCTGATTCCCAAGCCCTTCGACCCGCGCCTGATGATGAAGATCGCGCCGGCCGTGGCGCAGG
>CAMLQP010000139.1 GCA_946482115.1 uncultured Comamonadaceae bacterium | reverse complement strand
CCGCCGTGGTGCTCACCCGCTGGATGTTCCCCTACATCGCCTTCATGTCGCTGGTCGCGCTGGCGGCGGGCATCCTCAACACCTGGAAGCGCTTTGCCGTGCCGGCCGCCACGCCGGTGCTGCTCAACGTGGCGATGATCGCCGCCGCCGGGTGGGGCGCGCCCTGGTTCGCCTCCATGGGCTGGCCGCCCATCTACGCGATGGCCGCTGGCGTGATGCTGGGCGGCGCGCTGCAGCTGGGTGTGCAGATTCCCGTGCTCCGCTCGCTGGGTCTGCTGCCGCGCGTGCGCTGGCGCTGGTCGGAGTTCCTGGACGCCTGGAACCACCCCGGCACCCGCCGCGTGGCCACACTGATGCTGCCCGCGCTGCTGGGCGTGAGCGTGGCCCAGGTGTCGCTGCTGATCAACACCCAGATCGCCTCGCACCTGGTCACCGGCAGCGTGAGCTGGCTCACCTACGCCGACCGTCTGATGGAGTTCCCCACCGCGCTGCTGGGCGTGGCGCTGGGCGTGGTGCTGCTGCCCCAGCTGGCCTCGGCCAAGGCCGCCGACGATGCCGACCGCTACAGCGGCCTGCTGGACTGGGGCCTGCGTCTGGTGGTGCTGCTGGCAGTGCCCTGCGCCGTGGCGCTGCTGACGTTTGCCCAGCCGCTGGTGGCGGTGCTCTACCACTACGGGGCGTTCAGCGGCGCCGACGTGCGCCAGACCGCGCTGGCGCTGATGGGCTACGGCGCCGGTCTGCTGGGGCTGGTGGCCATCAAGGTGCTGGCTCCCGGCTACTACGCCAGCCAGGACATCCGCACGCCGGTCAAGATCGCCATCGTGGTGCTGCTGTTCACCCAGGCGCTCAACCTGGTGCTGGTGCCGCAGCTGGCGCACGCCGGGCTGGCGCTGGCCATCGGGCTGGGGGCGCTGCTCAACGCGCTGTGGCTGCTGATCGGCCTGCTGCGGCGCGGCACCTACCGCCCCTCGCCGGGCTGGTGGCGTTTCGGCCTGCAGGTGGTGGCAGCCAGCGCCGTGCTGGCGGTGTTCCTGCTGTGGGCGGGCAGCGCGCTGCCGTGGCTGGAGGGCGCCGCGCGCGCCGGCCGCCGGGTGCTGGAGCTGGGCCTGGTGGTTGTCGGCGCCGGAGTGCTGTATTTCGTGGTCTTGCTGCTGGCCGGTGTCAATCTGCGCACTTTTGTGAGAAAGTAGCCGCGAAAGCCGCCCACCGCCCGCCATGCTGGATTTCCACCTGCCCACCCCCTTGGAATACTTCGCCGCCCTGGTGGGCGACGAGGACGGCCAGCTGCCGCTGCTGGAGGCCGCCGCCGCCATCGCCCAGGACGAATACCCGGACCTGGACGTGCAGCAGGTGCTGGGCGACGTCGACCAGCTGCTCGCGCGACTCAAGCGCCGCCTGCCGGCTGATGCCGCGCCGCTGCAGAAGCTGCGCTCGCTCAACCAGTTCTTCTTCCGCGACATGGGGTTCGGCGGCAACGTCAACCACTACTACGACCCCGACAACAGCCACATCAACGTGGTGCTGCGCACCCGGCGCGGCATCCCCATCACGCTGGCCGTGCTGTGGCTGGAGCTGGCCCAGGGCCTGGGCCTGTCGGCGCGCGGCGTCAACTTCCCCGGCCATTTCATGGTCAAGGTCAACCTGCCCAAGGGCCAGGTGGTGATCGACCCGTTCACCGGCCAGTCGCTCAGCCGCGAGGACCTCTCCGAGCGGCTGGAGCCCTACAAGCGCCGCAACGGCCTGGTGGACGATTTCGACGTGCCGGTCGGGCTGTACCTTCAGTCGGCCACGCCGCGCGACATTCTGGCGCGCATGCTGTCCAACCTCAAGGAAATCCACCGCGCGCAGGAGGACTGGACGCGGCTGGCCGCCGTGCTTGACCGGCTCGTCATCCTGCTGCCCGAGGCCTGGGCCGAGCGGCGCGACCGCGGACTCGCCCTGGCCGAGCTGGGCCACACGCAGCGCGCCGTGGCTGATCTCGATGCCTACCTCGCCCATGCCGAGGACGCGCTCGACACCGACGCGATCGTGCAGCGGCGCGACGAGCTGCGCCGCGCGCTAAGCTGAACCCTTGACGCGCCAGCGTGAGGGGGGCGCATTCTCGGCGTGCTGCCACGCGCGGCGCAGTTGCGTGTCCGAGCCAAAGCCCGCCATGGCAGCGGCCTGGGTGACGTTGTAGCCGGCCTGCAGCGCCGAGCGGGCCAGGCCCAGCCGCAGCTCGCGCAGGTAGGCCAGCGGCGCGATGCCCGCATGTTCGGCGAACAGCCGGGCCAGGTGCCGACCCGAGGTGCAGGCGACCCCGGCCATGCGCTCCAGCGGCCAGGCCTCGGCCGGCGCGCGAGCCAGCGCGTCCTGCACCTTGTGCACGGCGCCGTGCAGGTGCTGGCGGTGCGAGAGGAAGGGCGACAGCTCCGGGTCGTTGGGGCCGCGCCGCATGGCCACCACCAGTGTCTGCGCCACCTCGGCCGCCACCACCGGACCGCAAATCGCCGAGACGCGGTGCAGCATCAGGTCCACGCCGGTGGTCACGCCCGCGCTGCTCCACACCGGGCCGTCGGACGTGAACACGCGGTTGACGCGCACCGCGCAGCGCGGTTCGGTCTCGCGCAGCTCGTCCAGGTGCTCGTGGTGGGTGGTGGCGTTGCGTCCGGCCAGGTGGCCCGCGCGCGCGGCGATCAGGGCGCCGGCGCAGACGCACACCAGCTCCAGCGCACCTTCGCTCAGGGTCAGTCCGGCCAGCCAGTCCAGCACCTCGCGGGCGGCGGGGGTGTCCAGCTTCATGCGCGCGCCGGCCTGGCCCAGCAGCACCACCCAGTCGGCGCGGTCCGGTGCGGGCGCGCGAAGGTCGGGCAGGGGCTCCAGGCCGCTCACGCGCGCGCCGATGGAGGTCAGGCATTCGGTGCCTGGGCTCACGAAGTGCCAGGCAAAGGCCGGCGGCTGCCCGCGCGACTGCCGGGCCAGGTTGGCCAGGCGCAGGGTTTCAGCCGGGCCGGCCCAGTCCAGCATCAGGTTGCCGTCCAGCAGCACGAAATGCACGTGTATGGTCATGTGGCTCCCATCGCTCGCCAGCCGGTGGCGGCGGTCCACACGGCCGAGAGCATCAGCGCCAGGCCCACCGCCTGCGCCACGCGCAGCTGGCGTTGCGGGTGGCGGCGCAGCGCCTGGTGCAGGCCGTCGGCCCCCAGCACCAGGCCACCGTAGACCAGGCCCTGGGTGCCGACGATGATGGCGCCCATCAGCAGGCCCTGCAAGGCCAGTGGCCCGGCCTCGGCGCGCAGGAATTGCGGGAAGATGGCCAGCATGAAGACATAGGCCTTGGGGTTGAGCAGGCAGGTGGCCAGGCCTTGCCAGGCCGAGCGCCAGGCCGAACCCGGCTGCGGAGGCGCCACCTCACCCAGCACCGCACCGCTGCGCCACAGGCTCCAGCCTATCCAGGCCAGGTAGACGGCACCGCCCAGCAGCAGCGCGCGGTAGGCCCAGATGGCATGGGTCAGCAGCAGGCCCAGGCCCAACAGGGCCACCACCACGTGCACCGCGCCACCGGCCATCACGCCGCCCAGCGTGGCCAGGCCCACGTGCCGGCCGCTGGCCAGCGTCTTGCCCAGGATCAGCGCCATGTCCAGCCCGGGCAGCACGATGATGCCGACCACCAGCACGGCGAACAGCCACAGGTGCTGGTACGAGCTCAGCGTGTCCATGTGTAGTCCATCTGTCGCGCGGTGGCCTCGGCCAGACCGGGGCCGGCCAGCCGCTCCACCAGGTACAGGCTCATGTCGATGCCGGCACTGATGCCGGCCGAGGTGACGATGCGGCCCTGATCCACCCAGCGCACGCCTTCGCGCACCTCCAGCGCGGGGAACTGGCGCCGCAGGTCGGACACGTCTTCCCAGTGGGTGGTGGTCGGGCCGCTGGTCAGCAGACCGCTGGACGCCAGCAGGAAGGCGCCGGTGCAGACCGAGGCCACCAGCGCTGCCTGGGCACCGACCCGGGCCAGCCACTGGCGCGTCTCGGCACAGGCCATGGCGGCGTCCACCACGCCGCCAGGCACCACCAGCAGGTCGCAGGGCGGGGCGTCGGCGAAGCCGTGTTCAGGCAGCAGCGTGAGGCCGGCGCGGGCGCGCACGGGCAGGCGCTCGCGCGCCACGCAGGCGACGTCGAACGGGGCTGGCGTGCCGGGCTGGCGGCGGCGGGCCACGCGGCTGGCGGTGGTGAAAACCTCGTAGGGGCCGGCGAGGTCCAGCGCCTCGACGTCGTCGAAGGCCAGGATGTGGACGCGCATGGTGCCGCTCTTCAGGCCGCGAGGGCCTGCTCAACCGTGCAGATGGCGGCGAAGCGGTCCTTGAGCACGGTGGCGGTGCGGGCCTTGATGGCGGCGGCGTCCAGTGGCGAACCGTCGGGCTGGGTCATGGCCCAGGTCAGCGTGGCGTCGGGCACGAAGCGGATGTCGAAGCCCAGGTCCGACGCGTGACGGGTGGTGGTCTCGCAGCACTGCTCGGTGCGGATGCCGCTGACGATCAGGCGCTGGATGCCGTTCTGGTGCAGCCAGACCTCCAGCCCGGTGCCCACCAGGGCACTGTGGCGCGCCTTGTGGAAGGTGGCGTCGGCGTCGAAATCGGCCAGACCCTGGATCGGGCGCACATGGCCGGATTCGACGGCGAAGCTGTTGGCCGGCGTTTTCGGGCCGTCGACGTGGAAGATGCGCACGATGGGCAGGCCGGCGGCCCGCGCGCCCTGGATCAGGGCGTTCTGCGCGGCCAGGTAGGCCGGCAGGTCGTGTTCGGTGAAGTAGGGGCGGTGCCGGAACGAATCCTGGGCATCGATCACAATCAGACAGGTTTTCATGCGGGGCATCCTGGGGTTGGTATGCCTGCATTGTTCCCTGTCAGACCGATTCCGTCCGCCCGGGGGTGGACGAAAGTCGTACAGATCAGGACACGACGACCGCGGCGCCGTCGCCGCGTTCGGCGATGGCGCCGATCTCGAACACCGTCTCGCCCAGCTCGCGCAGCGTGGCGGCCGTGGCGGCGGCGTGCTCGGCCGCGATCACCACCACCATGCCGATGCCGTTGTTGAAGGTGCGGTTCATCTCGATGTCGTCGATGCCGGCGGTCTTCTGCAGCCAGGCGAACAGCTCGGTCTGCGGCCAGCTGCCCTTCTTCAGGTGGGCGGCGGTGCCTTCGGGCAGCACGCGCGGGATGTTCTCCAGCAGGCCGCCGCCGGTGATGTGGGCCAGCGCCTTGATGGGGTGCTGGGCCAGCGCCGCCAGCACGGGCTTCACGTACAGGCGGGTGGGCGCCATCACGGCCTGGCGGAACGGCTGGCCATCCAGCGTGGCGGGCAGGTTGCTGGCCGCGCGTTCGATGCACTTGCGCACCAGCGAAAACCCGTTGGAATGCACGCCGTTGGAGGCCAGGCCCAGCACCACGTCGCCGGGTTTCACATCCTTGCCGGTCAGGATCTTGCTTTTCTCGACTGCGCCGACGCAGAAACCCGCCAGGTCGTATTCACCGGCCGGGTACATGCCGGGCATTTCGGCGGTTTCGCCGCCGATCAGCGCACAGCCGCTCATTTCGCAGCCCTTGGCGATGCCACCCACCACGGCGGCGGCGGTGTCCACGTCCAGCTTGCCGCAGGCGAAATAGTCGAGGAAAAACAGCGGCTCGGCGCCCTGCACCAGCACGTCGTTCACGCTCATGCCCACCAGGTCGATGCCCACGGTGTCATGCAGGTTCCACTCGAAGGCCAGCTTGAGTTTGGTGCCCACGCCGTCGGTGCCCGAGACCAGCACCGGCTCTTTGTAGCGCTTGGGCACTTCAAACAGCGCGCCGAAGCCGCCGATGCCGGCCAGCACGCCTTCGCGCATGGTCTTTTTGGCCAGCGGCTTGATGCGTTCAACCAGGGCGTCACCGGCGTCGATGTCGACGCCGGCGTCTTTGTAGGAGAGGGGGGTGGTGGTCATGGCGGTCGGCGCGCAGCGCAAAACGGGAAGGGCGATGGGCGCCCGATAAAATTTGCGCAATTTTACGGGCCACCGTTCCACCCTATGCAATTCACCCCCGCGCAAGTGCGTGCCGCCACCTGGGCCGCCCTGGCCCTGCTGGCCTGGCTGCTGCTCACCTGGCTCTCCCCCGTGCTCATGCCCTTCGTCCTGGCGGCGGTGCTGGCCTATGCGTTGCACCCGCTGGTGGAGAAGCTGCACGCCCGCCGCATCCCGCGCTGGCTCGGGGCTGGCGTGGCCATCACGCTGCTGATGCTGGCCGCCGCCGCCGTGGTGCTGCTGATCGTGCCGGTGGTCAGCAAGCAGGTGCCGCTGATCCGCGAGCAGGTGCCGGCACTGCTGGAGCATCTCAATGAGTCGCTGGTGCCGCTGGCCGCACGGTTTGGCATCGATCTGCAGATCGACGTCAACCTGGTGCGCGACTGGCTCAAGCGCCTGGTGGTGGGCCACGAGAGCGAGCTGTTCGACGGCCTGCTGTCCTCGCTGCGCATCGGCGGCAGCGCGGTGCTGGCCTTCCTGGGCAACCTGGTGCTGATGCCCATCGTGGCCTACTACCTGCTGCTGGACTGGTCCGGCCTGGTGGAGCGGGTCAAACGGCTGATCCCGCCGCGCTGGGCCGAGCCCACGCAGCGTTTCCTGGATGAAACCGACGAGGTGCTGGGCCAGTACCTGCGCGGCCAGGCGCTGGTGATGCTGGTGCTGGCGGTGTTCTACACCGTGGGTCTGGCGCTGGTGGGGCTCAAGCTGGCGCTGCCCATCGGCGTGTTCACCGGACTGGCGGTGTTTGTGCCCTACCTGGGATTCGGCCTGGGCCTGGTCATGGGGCTGCTGGCGGCGCTGCTGCAGTTCCAGAGCGTGCTGGGCGTGGCGCTGGTGGGTGTGGTCTATGCCATCGGCCAGGTCGGCGAGAGCATGTACCTGACGCCCCGCCTGCTGGGCGAGCGCATCGGCCTGCACCCGATCGCGGTCATCTTCGCGCTGCTGGCCTTCGGTCACCTGTTCGGCTTCGTGGGCGTGCTGATCGCGCTGCCCGCCAGTGCCGTGCTGCTGGTGGCGCTGCGCCGCCTCAAGACCCTGTACATGGACAGCGACCTGTACCGGGACGGCACCCCCCGATGAAGCAGCTCGCGCTGGACATCGGGCTCGCGCCCGCGCCCTCGCTGGACAACTTCGTGGCCCAGGGCAACGAGGCCGCGCTGGAGCACCTGCGCCTGTGGGCCGGCAACCCGCTGCGCTCGCCCGTGCCCACGCTGCTGTGGGGGCCGTCCGGCAGTGGCCGCACCCACCTGCTGCAGGCGGTGCGCCAGACACTGGCCGCCGACGGCGTGGTGGTGGGCTGGCTGGACGCCGGCGTGTTCGACCCGCCGCCCTTCGACGACCGCTGGGGCGCGGTGCTGCTGGACGACTGCCACCTGTACACCGCCGCGCAGCAGGCCACGGCCTTCAACTGGTTCGTCAACGCCCAGGCGCCGGCCGGCGGCCGCGCCCTGTGGGTGCTGGCCACGGCCGACGCCGCGCCGGCCGATCTGAACCTGCGCGAAGACCTGCGCACCCGCCT
>CAMLQP010000138.1 GCA_946482115.1 uncultured Comamonadaceae bacterium | reverse complement strand
GGTGGCCCAGGCCCCGGCCGACGGCTACACCCTGACGGTGTCGCCCGCCTCCTTCCTGACCACCAACAAGAGCATCTTCAAGACCCTGCCCTACGACCCCGAGACCGACTTCGCGCCGATCTCCCGCCTGGTCAACCAGCCCATGGTGCTGGTGGTCAAGGACAGGCAGAAATATCCGACCCTGGCCGCCTTCCTGGCCGCCGCCAAAGCCGCGCCGGGCAAGCTCACCTACGCCTCCTCGGGCGACGGTAGCCCGCAGCACCTGGGTGGCCTCATGTTCGAGACCCGCACCCAGGTCCGCATGCTGCACGTGCCCTACCGGGGCGGCGCGCTGGCCGTCAACGACACCATCGCCGGCACCGTGGACGCGATGATCGCCGTGATGCCAGAGGCCCTGCCCCACATCCAGGCCGGCAAGCTGCACGCGCTAGGTGTCATGAGCCCGCAGCGGGTGCCCATGCTGCCCAACGTCCCGACCATGGCCGAAGGCGGCATCGCCGACCTGAACCTCTCGGCCTGGGTGGGCCTGCTGGCCCCGGCCAAGACGCCCCGCCCCATCATCGACCAGCTCAACCGCGCGGTGCGCGCTGCGCTCGACGCCGAACTCACCGCCAAACTCGGCGAGAGCGGCATCCAGGTGGCACCCAGCACGCCGGAAGAACTGGCCCGCGCCATCAGCGCGGACATCAAGCTGCACGCCGAACTGGTGAAAGCCGCCGGCCTGACGCCCCAGTAAGTGCCCGTCCGGTCGGGGGCCGGGTGGCGCAGCGCCGATAATTCCTGCCATGACGCATGCGCCCTCCCCCCCCACCGAACCGTCGCCCGGCCTCGTGGTCCGGGGTTTCACGCCGCCACTCAGGCTCGGCGACTTCAAGCTGATCGCCTTCGACATGGACTCCACGCTGATCAACATCGAATGCGTGGACGAGATCGCGGATGCGGTGGGACGCAAAGCCGAGGTGGCGGCCATCACCGAAGCCGCCATGCGCGGCGAGATCACCGACTACAAGGACAGCCTGCGCCGCCGCGTGGCGCTGCTTCGCGGCGTCACCATGGCCGACATCGAGCAGGTCTACGTCGAGCGCCTGCGCATCAACCCCGGCGCGGCCGAGCTGATCGCCGCCTGCAAGGCCGCCGGCCTGAAGGTGCTGCTGGTCTCGGGCGGCTTCACCTTCTTCACCGAACGCCTGCGCCCGCGCCTGGGGCTGGATTTCACCCGCGCCAACGTGCTGGAGGTGGAAAGCGGCCCCAACTGCGGCCAGCTCACCGGCCGGCTGGTAGACCAGCCCTGGGGCGACATCTGCGACGGCGCCGAAAAACGCCGCACGCTGCTGGAGGTGGCCTCGCTGCTGGGCATCGAGCCCTCGCAGTGCATCGCCATGGGCGACGGCGCCAACGACCTGCCCATGATGGGCGTTGCGGGTCTGTCGGTGGCGTACCACGCCAAACCCGCCGTGCGCGAGCAAGCCATGGTGGCCATCAACGAGGGCGGGCTGGACCGGTTGTTGGAGGTTGTTCGGGCTTAGCGGCTGGTCATACCTCGCGGGATCGAGGAGCCCGGGTGCCCTGTTCCGCGGCTGTCTCCCGGCCTTCGGCCTCCTCCTTTATGCCGCTGCACAGGGCACCAGGCGCCCCGATCTGACGAGATGCCGGTGCACCACCGTTGGCACGCCAGCCGTATGGGTTGCTCTCGGGCGTGGGGTGGCTGGCGCAGCGACATCAAGGAGGAGCCGGCAAAGCCGGCGGGGGACAGTCGCTGCGCCAGCCACCCCGCGTCCGCGAGCGAAGCGATGCTGGGAAAACTCAGGCCACTGCAGTAGTCGGCCGCATCGCCTCCGTCACGATATCCAGCGACCGCAACCGCAACGCCGGGTCGAACACGTCGCTGACGATCATGAACTCATCGGCCTCGGTGGCATGGGCCAGCCGCTGCAGGCCCTCGCGCACCGTCTGCGGCCCGCCCACCTGGGCCACGGCCAGGAAATCGTTGATGGCGGCGCGGGCGTTGTCGGCAAGGCCGGACATGAAATCGGGCACCGGCGGCTGCAGGCGGCCACGCTGGCCGGTGATGATGCTGAGCACGCGCTGGTAGGTACTGCTGGCCAGGAACTCGGCCTCGGCATCGGTGGGCGCCGCGATCACCGGCACGCCGACGACGGCGTAGGGCTTCTCCAGCTGCGCGGACGGTTTGAAATGGCGCCGGTAGACCTCCAGCGCCTGGTGCAGCAGGCGCGGCGCGAAATGCGAGGCAAAGGCGTACGGCAGGCCGCGCTCGGCCGCGAGCTGGGCCGAGAACAGGCTGGAGCCCAGCAGCCAGATCGGCACCTCGGTGCCGGCGCCGGGCATGGCGATCAGCCGCTGGCCCGGCTGCGCGGGCGCCAGCAGGCGCTGCAGTTCGGCCACGTCGCGCGGGAAGTCCTCCTCGCGCTCGATGCGGTCGCGCCGCAGGGCGCGCATGGTCATGGGGTCGGTGCCGGGCGCGCGGCCCAGGCCCAGGTCGATGCGGCCCGGGTACAGCTCGGCCAGCGTGCCGAAGGCCTCGGCCACCACCAGCGGCGCGTGGTTGGGCAGCATCACGCCGCCCGAGCCCACGCGGATGCGCTGCGTGCCGCCCGCGATGTGCCCCACCAGCACGGCGGTGGCCGAGCTGGCGATGCCGCTCATGTTGTGGTGCTCGGCCAGCCAGTAGCGGGTGAAGCCCAGCGCTTCGGCATGTTGCGCGGTGCGCAATGCGATCTTCAGCGCCTCGGCCACGGTGCCGCCTTCGCGCACCGCGACCAGGTCCAGCATGGACAGGGCGACGTTCTGCAGGTTTTTCATGCCGCCATTGTGCGGCGGCTGTCCATCGCGCGGGGACCCAGGGGCGCGATGCCCCTACCCCTTGCCCCGGTGGCCAGGCTCAGGCCAGCAGGGTCTTGAGTTCGCCGCTAGCGATCAGCTGTTTCACCTCGGCCGCGCCACCCACCAGCATGCCCTTGACGAACACCATCGGAAAGGTGGGCCAGCCGGTCCACAGCTTGAGCGCGTTGCGCCGACGCCAGCCGCTGAAATAGCTGCCGTATTCCAGATAGTGGTAAGGAATGCCCGCGGCCTCCAGAGCGGCACGGGCGCGGCGCGGAAACGGGTTGATGGCCATGCCGACCACCACCACGTCGTGTGCCGCCACGGCCGCCATCACCTCCTGCACGATATCCTGACGGTGCCGGGCTATGCGCTCACGGATGGCCGGATGGATCTGCGCTTCGTCGAGGATGGGGCGGGGCATGGCGGCAAGGGTATCAGCCGGCGTTCAGCTGCTGCTCCAGGTCGTGGAGGACCTGGTAGCACGGCAGCACCTGGGCCACGCTGGCGTTGGGCTCGCGGCCTTCGCGTATGGCGGCGAAGAACTCACGGTCCTGCAGTTCGATGCCGTTCATGGACACGTCCACTTTCGACACGTCGATCTTCTCGTCCTTGCCGTTGAACAGGTCGTCGTAGCGGGCGATGTAGGTGGCCGTGTCGCCGATGTAGCGAAAGAAGGTGCCCAGCGGGCCGTCGTTGTTGAACGACAGGCTCAGCGTGCAGATCGCGCCGTTGGCGGCCTTGAGCTGGATGCTCATGTCCATGGCAATGCCCAGGTTCGGGTGGATAGGCCCCTGAACGGCGTTGGCCTTCACGATGGGACTGCCAGCCTGGTAGGCGAACAGGTCCACCGTGTGGGCGGCGTGGTGCCACAGCAGATGGTCGGTCCAGGATCTCGGCTGGCCCAGCGCGTTCATGTTGGTGCGGCGGAAGAAATAGGTCTGCACATCCATCTGCTGGATGTTGAACTCCCCGGCCCTGATTTTCTTGTGCACGAACTGGTGGCTGGGGTTGAAGCGGCGGGTGTGGCCGCACATGGCCACCTTGCCGGTGGCCTTCTGCAGCGCCACCACCTCCTCGCCCTCTTTCAGGATGTCGCACAGCGGGATTTCCACCTGCACGTGCTTGCCGGCCTGCAGGCAGGCCTTGGTCTGGGCGGCATGCATCTGCGTGGGCGTGCACAGGATGACGGCGTCCACCTCTTTGATGGCCAGGCTGTCGGCCAGGTCGGTGGTGACGTGCGGGATGCCGTACTTGTCGGCCACTTCCCGGGTCTTGTCCAGGTCCCGGCTGATCAGCGAGACGACCTCGACGTCGGGGATGTTCTTGATGCCGTCCAGGTGCTTGATGCCGAAAGCGCCGGCACCGGCGAGCGCGACTTTGATGGTCATGGGAGGGTCCTCAGACGGTTTCGAGAATGGCGTGGCCCACGGCCGTGTTGGACGCGGGCACGTGATAGAAGCGGTGCTTGAGCACGGGCTTGGGGCCGCCGGCCAGATCGGCCATGGCGCCACGCGCGATCAGCCACATCACCAGCTCGATGCCCTCGCTGCCGGCCTCGCGCACGTAGTCGATGTGCGGCACGGCGGCACAGGCCTCGGGGTCGTTGATCATCTGGTCCAGCCAGGCGTTGTCCCAGGTCTTGTTGATCAGCCCGGCGCGCGCGCCCTGCAGCTGGTGGCTCATGCCGCCAGTGCCCCAGATGTGAACGTTCAGGTCTTCGTCGTAGCTCTCGACCGCCCGGCGGATGGCCTTGCCCAGCTCCAGGCAGCGGCGGCCCGAGGGCACCGGGTACTGCACCACGTTGACCGCGAACGGGATCACCGGGAACGGCCAGGCGTCCTTGACCGGGTCCTTGGCGCCACACATCAGCGACAGCGGCACGGTCAGGCCGTGGTCCACCTCCATCTTGTTGACGATGGTGAGGTCGAAATCCTGCTGGATAACGCTCTGCGCAATGTGCGAGGCCAGTTCGGGGTGGCCGATGACCTTGGGCACGGGCCGGGGGCCGAAACCCTCGTCGGCCACGGCGTACTCGGCGCCGGTTCCGATGGCGAAGGTGGGGATCAGGTCCAGGCTGAAGGCGGTGGCGTGGTCGTTGTAGACCAGGAACACGACATCGGGCTTGTTGTCCTTGATCCACTGGCGACCGTACTCGTAGCCGGCGAACACCTTCTGCCAGTAGGGCTCGTGGGTCTTGCCCAGGTCCATCGCTGCGCCGATGGCCGGCACATGCGAGGTGAAGACGGATGCGGTGATGCGTGCCATGTCAGTGTTTCCCTTGTGGTTGGCGGTGCGCCTGCGCGTCACCGTCCTCGCCGATGTAGCGGTTGCCCTCGACCGAACGCCCGCCGTTGATCATCATGTTGCGGTACTCCTCCTCGGTCATGCCGGTCATGGAGCCCGCCATCTGCTGGAAGCTCTTGCCGTCGGTGGAGCCGATCTTGGCCAGGAAGTAGATGTTGCCGCCCAGGCGCATGCACCAGTTGAGGTCGCGCGCGAGCACGGCCTGTTTCTGTTCCTCGCTCATGGGCCATTCGTCAAGGTAGGCCCGCTCGTCGGCCTTGAAGCGCGCGCGGTTCTCGGCCTTCATCAGGCTCATGCAGAACTGGTTGAGCCAGTAGCCCTTGCGGCTCTGCTCGGCGTCGAAGATGGTCGTGCCGGGCACGTCCTTGTAGGGTTTGTCGAGAGCCATGTCAGACCTCCTCGGGCCAATAGAGCTTCATGGGGTTGTCCACGAGGAGCTTCTTCTGCAGCTCGGCCGTGGGCGCGATGTGCGGGATGAAATCGACCAGCAGGCCGTCGTCGGGCATGTGGTCCTTGAGGTTGGGGTGTGGCCAGTCGGTGCCCCACAACACGCGATCGGGGAATTCCTCCACGATCTTGCGCGCGAAAGGCACCACGTCGCGGTAGGCGGCCTGCTCGCCATCCAGCGCGCGCGGTCCGGTCACCGAAAGGCGCTCGGGGCAGCTCACCTTGCTCCAGACATTGGCATGCTCGCGCATGAACTTGAGGAACAGCGCGAACTCGGGGCCGTCCACCGGCTTGCTCACGTCGGGGCGGCCCATGTGGTCCACCACCACGGTGGTGGGCAGGCTGGTGAAGAAGTCCCACAGCTCGGGCAGGTCCACCGCCTCGAAGTAGATCACCACGTGCCAGCCGAGCTTGGCGATGCGCGCGGCAATCTCCATCAGCTCGTCCTTGGGCGTGAAGTCCACCAGGCGCTTGACGAAGTTGAAGCGCACGCCGCGCACGCCGGCGGCGTGCAGGCGCTGCAGTTCCTCGTCGGTCACGCTGCGTTTGACCGTGGCCACGCCGCGCGCCTTGCCGCCGCTGGACAGGCAGGCATCCACCAGCGCGCGGTTGTCGGCGCCGTGGCAGGTGGCCTGCACGATCACGTTGCGCGAGAAACCCAGGTGATCGCGCAGCGCGAACAGCTGGGCCTTGCTGGCATCGCAGGGCGTGTACTTGCGCTCGGGCGCGTAGGGAAATTCGGCCCCCGGCCCGAACACGTGGCAGTGCGCATCCACCGCACCGGCGGGCAGCTGGAAGGTGGGCCGGGTCGGGCCGCTGTACCAGTCCAGCCAGCCTGGGGTCTTGGTGAAGTCGCCGGTGGTGGGTTTGCTCATGGTGTCTCCGGGTTGGGGCATCACTCCAGCGCGGCGCCGGCACGCTGGATGACGGCGGCGAAACGCTTGGACTCGCTGTCCATGTACTGCTGGAACTGGGCGCGCGACGGCGTGTAGGACTCGTAGCCGAAGCTCAGGAAACGTTCCTTGATGTCGGGCTCGGCCAGGGCCTTCTCGATGTCGCGCTGGATCTTGTCGGTCACGGCCTTGGGCAGACCCCTGGGTGCGGCGATCGCGGTCCAGCCGCTGACTTCGAAGTTGGCGGGGCCGCCGGCTTCGGCCACGGTGGGCACGTCCTTGTAGGCGGGCAGGCGCGAGGGGCCGGCAATGGCCAGGAACTTGAGCTTGCCAGCGCGGTAGAGCGGGCCGGCGGTGGCGCTGGTGCCCAGGGCATAGGCCAGCTCGCCGGTGGCCACGCCGGTGTAGAGCTGCGAGGTTTCCTTGTAGATCACGTGCTGCATGTCGACGCCGGCGACGGTGTCGAACAGCGCCGAGCCCAGGTGCACCGGGTTGCCCACCGACCAGGAGCCGTAGTTCAGCTTGCCGGGGTTGGCCTTGGCGTCGGCGATCAGGTCGCCCACGTTCTTGTACTTGCTGTTGGCGGCGGTGGTGAAGAAGAAGTAGGTCTTGAACAGCGGCAGCACGACGTCGAAATCCTTGGCGGCGTCGTAGGGCAGCTTCTTGAACAGGTGCGGGTAGGCCGACAGGTGGACGTTGTCGAGCTGGATCAGGTCGTGGCCGTCGCTGGCGCCGCGCTTGAAGGTGTCGATGGCGATGAAGCCGTTGCCGCCCGGCTTGTTTTCCACCAGCACGGGCTGGCCCCACTGCTTGGCCAGCTTGTCGGCCACCAGGCGCACCACGCCTTCGGGGCCGCTGCCCACCGGGAACGGCGTGATGATGCGGACCGGCTTGGTCGGGAAGGTCTGCGCCAGCGTGGGCGCGGCGATGACAAGGGACAGGCCGGCAGCGATCAGCAGGCGACGGGACAGGGAAACAGGGAAACGCATGAAAACTACCTAGGGAACAACAAAAGTGAAATCAGTCGATGTAGCGCAGGCCGGCCTTTTCCAGCGGCTCGCGCATCTTGTACATGTCCAG
>CAMLQP010000137.1 GCA_946482115.1 uncultured Comamonadaceae bacterium | reverse complement strand
CGTAGATCGCGATCAGCGCCTGCAGCGTGGTGCGGATGTCGTTGAACTGGATCTCTTGCGCGTGCAGGCTGCGGCCGCTGGTCTGGATGTGGTACTTCAGCTTCTGGCTGCGCTCGTTGGCGCCGTACTTCTCCTTCATGGCCACGGCCCAGATGCGGCGCGCCACGCGGCCCATCACGGTGTATTCCGGGTCCATGCCGTTGCTGAAGAAGAAGCTCAGGTTGGGCGCGAAGTCGTCGATGTGCATGCCCCGTGCCAGGTAGGCCTCCACGAAGGTGAAGCCGTTGGACAGCGTGAACGCGAGCTGGCTGATGGGGTTGGCGCCGGCCTCGGCGATGTGGTAGCCGCTGATGGACACCGAGTAGAAGTTGCGCACGTTGTGGTGCACGAAATAGGACGCGATGTCGCCCATCACCTTGAGGCTGAACTCGGTGCTGAAGATGCAGGTGTTCTGGCCCTGGTCTTCCTTGAGGATGTCGGCCTGCACCGTGCCGCGCACGTTGGCCAGCACCCATTCCCTAATCTTGGCGGTCTCGGTGTCGGTGGGCTCGCGGCCGTTCTCGCGCTTGAACTTGTCGATGTTCTGGTCGATGGCGGTGTTCATGAACA
Organism: uncultured Comamonadaceae bacterium; assembly: GCA_946482115.1. The sequence continues at coordinate 7,052 of CAMLQP010000137.1, read as the reverse complement.
TCGCCAGGATGGAGGGCGCCGGGCCGTTGATGGTCATGCTCACCGACGTGGCCGGGTGGCACAGGTCGAAACCGTCGTAGAGCACCTTCATGTCGTCCAGCGTGGCGATGGAGACCCCCGAGTTGCCCACCTTGCCGTAGATGTCGGGGCGCGGGTCGGGGTCGTTGCCGTAGAGCGTGACCGAGTCGAAAGCGGTGGACAGGCGCTTGGCCGGCATGCCCTCGCTCAGCAGCTTGAAGCGCCGGTTGGTACGGAAGGGGTCGCCTTCGCCGGCGAACATGCGGGTGGGGTCCTCGCCCTCGCGCTTGAAGGCGAAGGTGCCGGCGGTATAGGGGTAGCTGCCGGGCACGTTGTCCAGCATCAGCCACTTGAGGATCTCGCCGTGGTCTTCGTAGGGCGGCAGGCTGACCTTGCGGATGGTGGTGCCGGAGAGCGATTTCGTGGTCAGCGCGGTGCGGATTTCCTTGTCGCGGATCTTCACCACGTATTCGTCGCCGGCATAGGCCTGCTTCATCTCGGGCCACTGGCGCAGCAGCTTGGCGGCCGCAGGGTCCTGCTGCTGTTCGCGCGCCTGGGCCAGGTCGATGGCGGCTTCGGCGGCCTTGGGGCGGTCGGGCTTGGTCTCGGCCAGCATGCGCGAAGCTTCGCGCAACTGCTGGATCTCGCGGGCCAGCTTGGCCTGCTCGCGGGCGCGTTTCTTGTAGCCGCGCACGGTGTCGCTGATCTCGGCCAGGTAGCGCGTGCGCGCTGGGGGCACGATGGGGGTCTGGTGCGTGCTGTGGCGCACATTGACCACCGGCAGCCGGCCGGCCTGCAGTGGCAGGCCCAGCTCGGCCAGGCGTTTCGCCAGCGCCTGGTACAGCGCGGTCACGCCGTCGTCGTTGAAACGCGCGGCCTGGGTGCCAAACACCGGCATCTGGTCGGGCGAGGTGGTGAAGGCCTCGCGGTTGCGCTGCACCTGCTTGGCTACGTCGCGCAGCGCGTCCAGCGCGCCCTTGCGGTCGAACTTGTTGATCGCCACGAAGGCCGCGAAATCCAGCATGTCTATCTTCTCGAGCTGGCTGGCGGCGCCGAACTCGGGCGTCATCACGTACATCGGCACGTCCACGTGCGGCACGATGGCCGCGTCGCCCTGGCCGATGCCCGAGGTTTCCACCACCACCAGATCGAAGCCCGCGGCCTTGCAGGCGGCCACCACGTCGGGCAGGGCGGCGCTGATCTCGGAGCCGAAATCCCGCGTGGCCAGGCTGCGCATGAAGACGCGCGGGCCCGTTTGCCACGGCCCGATGGCGTTCATGCGGATGCGGTCGCCCAGCAGCGCACCACCACTCTTGCGGCGGCTGGGGTCGATGGAGATCACGGCCACGCGCAGTGCGTCGCCCTGGTCCAGCCGCAGGCGGCGGATCAGCTCGTCGGTCAGGCTCGATTTGCCCGCGCCACCGGTGCCGGTGATGCCCAGCACGGGCACCCGGCGGCTCTTGGCCACCTCGTGCAGCTGCGCCACCAGCGCGGCGTCGGCGCTTCGGTTCTCCAGCGCGGTGATCAGCTGCGCCAGAGCGCGCCAGTTCATCTCGCCGTGGCCCTGTATCGCCTCGACCGCCTTCGGCGCGAAGGCTGTCAGGTCGCGGTCGCAACGCATCACCATCTCGCCGATCATGCCCTGCAGGCCCATGCGCTGGCCGTCCTCGGGGCTGTAGATGCGCGATACGCCGTAGGCCTGCAGCTCTCGGATCTCGGGTGGCACGATGACGCCACCGCCACCGCCGAAGACCTGGATGTGTTCGCCGCCGCGGGCCTTCAGCAGGTCCACCATGTACTTGAAATACTCGACGTGGCCGCCCTGGTAGGAGCTGATGGCGATGCCCTGCGCGTCTTCCTGCAGGGCGGCGGTGACGACCTCGTCCACGCTGCGGTTGTGGCCCAGGTGGATCACCTCGGCACCCATGTTCTGCAGGATGCGGCGCATGATGTTGATGGCCGCATCATGGCCATCGAACAGGCTCGCGGCGGTGACAAAACGCACCTTGTGCGTGGGGCGGTAGCTGGCCAGTGCCTGGTATTCGGCGCTCAGGTCGGTCATGGTGTCTCCGGCGGTCTCATGATTGACGTTTACGTAAACGTCAATTGAAATGTTAACCCAGGCCGCTTCCGATGTCACGGGTTGCGTGGCGGTTTGTGAATTTATACCCCATGGAGTATTATCCGAACATCGCAGACCGCATTTTCAGGAGATGCCCCTTGGCCCATTTGCACGACCACACGCGCAAGAAGGCGCTCGTGCTGCGCCTCAAGCGCATAGAAGGCCAGGTGCGCGGCCTGCAGCGCCTGATCGAGGACGATGCCGACTGCGAGAAGGTGGCCCAGCAGATGGCCGCCGCGCGCAAGGCGCTCGACAAGTCCTTTTTCTCGCTGGTGGGCTGTGTCATCGCTCAGGGCGACGTGCCGCCCGACGACGTGGCCGACCTGCTGGCCAAGTTTGCCTGAGTCCGGAGCCCCCCATGAAGCCGCTGCAACTCTTCGATCCCCCGTCCGGCACCTACACCTATGTGCTGTTCGACCCCGTCACACGCGAGGCCCTGATCATCGACCCGGTCGACGACCAGCTCGAACGTGACCTCGCCGTATTGCGCGACCACGCGCTCAAGCTGGCCTGGACGGTGGAAACCCATGCCCATGCCGACCACATCACCAGTGCGGGCCAGCTGGCCGAACACGCGGGCGCCAAGACCGCCGCGCCCGCCGGCTGTGGCATCACCACGGCCTCGGTGCAACTGCAGCATGGCGACACCCTGCGTTTCGGGGGCCAGACGCTGCGGGCGCTGCACACGCCCGGCCACACGGCCGGCAGCATGAGCTACACCTGGGAGGCTGGCGGCGAACGCCATGTGTTCACCGGCGACACCCTGCTCATCAACGGCTGCGGCCGCACCGATTTCCAGTCCGGCAGCGCCGAGGACCTGTACCGCAGCCTGACCGAGGTGCTGTTCGCGCTGCCCGACGACACCACGGTCTGGCCGGGTCACGACTACAAGGGCCAGACCCATTCCTCCATCGGCCACGAAAAGACCCACAACGCGCGCATCGCGGGCAAGAGCCGCGAAGCCTTCATCGCCATCATGGACAACCTCAACCTGCCCAAGCCCCGGCGCATCGACGAGGCGGTGCCCGCCAACCTCACCTCCGGCATGCGCCACGACGCCGACGGCGCCGAGCTGCTGCAGCCGCGCGCCGCTGCGGGCTACGCGGGCGACGTCTCACCCCAGCTGGCCTGGCAGTGGGCCCAGGCCGGCGAGGCGGTGCTGGTGGACGTCCGCACCGATGCCGAGCGCGAATGGGTGGGTTTTGTCCCCGGCGCGGTGCCGCTGGCCTGGAAGCAGTGGCCCGGCATGGCGATGAACCCGGGCTTCGACGACGGTCTGCGCGCGGCGGTGCCCGAAGGCCGCAAGGTGGTGCTGCTGTGTCGCAGTGGCGTGCGCTCGATCGCGGCCGCCAAACGGGCGACCGAGCTGGGGCTGGAGGCCTACAACATCCTTGAAGGCTTCGAGGGTGATCCCGATGCCGACGCGCACCGTGGCAACCGGGGTGGCTGGCGTCATCACGGCCTGCCCTGGCGGCAGAATTGACGGCATGACCACCGACGCGCTGCTCCAGCGCATTGCGGCCAGGCGCGACGAGCTTGTCGCGCTCACGCAGGCGCTGATCCGCATTCCCACCACCAACCCGCCGGGGGACCATTACGAGGCCTGTGCGCGTCTGCTGGGCGACCGGCTGGCCCGACGCGGCTTCGCCGTCGAGTACGTGCGGGCCGAGGGCGCGCCGGGCGACAGCGACGCGCACCCGCGCGTCAACGTGGTGGCCCGCCACGACAGCGGAGCCCCTGGCCAGTGCGTGCACTTCAACGGCCACATCGACGTGGTGGAAGCCGGCAGCGGCTGGACCGTGGACCCGTTCGGCGGCGAGCTGCGCGACGGGCGCGTCTATGGCCGTGGCGCCTGCGACATGAAGGGCGGCATCGCAGCCAGCGTGATCGCCTGCGAAGCCTTGCTCGAATCGGGCCTGCCGCTGCGTGGCGCCCTGGAGATCAGCGGCACGGTGGACGAGGAGTCGGGTGGTTTTGCCGGCGTGGGCTACCTGGCCGAGCGCGGGTATTTCAGCCGCCCGCGGGTGCACCACGTCATCATCCCCGAGCCGCTGGGCGTGGACCGTATCTGCCTGGGCCACCGGGGCGTGTGGTGGGGCGAGGTCGAGACACTGGGGCGCATCGCGCACGGCTCCATGCCGTTCCTGGGCGACAGCGCCATCGGCCACATGGCGGCCTTCCTGCACCGGCTCGAAACCGAGCTGATGCCGCGCCTGCGCACGCGCCGCACCGCCGAGCCGGTGGAGCCGCCGGGCGCGCGCGTGAGCACGCTCAACATCAACGCGGTGCACGGCGGCCAGGTGGAACAGCGCTACGCCGTGGACGAGCAGGGCCGGCCCACCGGCGACCTGCCTGCGCCCGTGGTCGCGCACAGCTGCCGGGCGGTGCTGGACCGCCGCTTCATCGCCGAGGAGTCGCTGGATGCCGTGAAACAGGAGATCGTGGACATGCTGGCCGAGCTGCAGCGCACCCGCCCCGGATTCGACTACCGGGTGCGCGACATCATGGCCTTCGTGCCCACGGCCACGCCGCGCGACGCGCCCGTGGTGCTGGCCACGGCGCGTGCCATCGCCCGCGTGCTGGGGCGCGAGCCAGCCTACATCGCCAGTCCCGGCACCTACGATCAGAAACACGTGGTGCGCACCGGCCACCTGCGCGACTGCATCGCTTACGGCCCCGGTATCCTGGATCTGGCGCACCAGCCTGACGAGTACGTGGGCGCGCAGGAGCTGGTCGAATCGGCGCAGGTGATGGCGCTGGCGGCGCTGCGGCTCACAGGCTCGCTGGACTGACGCCCCCGGGAAAACCCGCCGTCATGGTTTGTTCATAATGCGCCCATGAGTTTTCTGGCACTGGATGTGGGGAACACCCGGTTGAAGTGGGCCTTGTACGACGGCCCGCAGGCTGGTGCTCGGCTGCTGGCGCACGGGGCCGAGTTTCTGGAGAACATCGAGAATCTGGCCGAAGGCCCGTGGTCCAGCCTGCCGACGCCCCACCGGGTGCTGGGCTGCATCGTGGCGGGGGATGCCATCAAGCACCGCGTCGAGGAGCAGCTCGAGATATGGGACGTGTCACCGCAGTGGGTGGTGTCCAGCCAGGCGGAGGCGGGGCTCGTCAATGGCTACGACCATCCGGCGCGCCTGGGCTCTGACCGTTGGGTGGCCATGATCGGCGCGCGTCAGCGGCTGCTGGCACATGGCCCCGCGCGGCCCTGCATCGTGGTCATGGTCGGCACGGCCGTCACGGTGGAGGCCATCGCCACCGACGGCCGGTTCCTGGGCGGCATCATCCTGCCGGGGCACGGCATCATGCTGCGCGCGCTCGAATCGGGCACCGCCGGCCTGCACGTGCCCACTGGCGAGGTGCGCGACTTCCCCACCAACACGTCCGACGCACTCACCAGCGGCGGCACCTTCGCCATTGCGGGCGCGGTGCAGCGCATGGTGGAAAACCTGCGCCGCCACAGCGGCGAGGAGCCGGTCTGCTACATGACCGGCGGCGCCGGCTGGAAGATGGCGCCCAGCATGTCGCACGACGTGGAGCTGGTCGAGAGCCTGATCTTTGACGGATTGCTCGAAATCGCCGGACGGCGGTTTGGCTGACCCCCACGCTCCCGCCGCTGCGCGGGTCGCCGCCGCCCGAGGGGGCTGAATCGCCCGGGGGCGGCCCGGCGGCGATTCGCCGTCAATCCCCCGTCAGGCCGTCCACCGCCTGGAACATCGCCTGCCGGGCCTGCGCCACGATCTGGCCCTTCCATTCATCGGTGTCGGTGTAGAACGCGGCGAGCACCTGCCGCTTGATCGATGCGCGCTGCTCGGCCGGCGCTTCGGGGTGCAGGTGCAGCCAGTGGTCGGCACGCAGGGCCCCGATCACGTCCAGGATGGGCACGGTGCCGTATTCCATGGCAATGCCGGTGTACTCGGCCTGTGGGCATTCGTCGTAGATCGCGGTCCACATCAGCCCGGTCAGTTTGGCCGAGGTGGACGAGCCGTCGTAGATCGAAGTGATCGGGGTCGCACCGCCGCCGTCCCACCAGCGGCGCGCGCGTGCCACGGCCGCGTCGTCGTCTTTGCCGGCGTAGATGCGTTCGCCCAGGCCACTGGGGCCGAGGCCGGTGTGCAGGTCCATCCAGGCGATGCGCCTGGCCGCGCGGCCATGGGTGCGCAGCACCTCGCGCAGCGTCCGGTGACTCCAGGTGGGCGCGGTGCCGCCGAAGAACAGGCCGTCGGCGTGGCTGTGCTGGCCTTGCGACACGGCGGCCTGGTAGCGCGGCAGGCCCTCGCGCGCGATCCAGGCGGCAATGGCGGCCTCGTTCTCTGCGGTGGGCGGCCACTGCGCGGGCAGCAGCAGGTGGTGTATCTCGTCGTAGGCGGCGTTGGCCGGCAGCGGCTGGCCGAAGTCCTGGAAGTTGCGGTTCAGGTCCACGTTTTCATTCGTGACCCGGCGCACGTGCGAGAAACCGTGCGGGTTGAGCGCATGGATGTAGAGCACCGCCACACCGGCATCGCGCGCCTTCGCACGCCACTCCGCGTCGTGCGCGGCGAACACCTGCACGCCCGAGCCGCAGAAACCCTCCACGCCGTGGCAGGCGCTGCTGACGATGAACAGCTTGTCGGCATCGGCCGTGCCGTCGAGCGCCACGTCCATGGCCAGCGTCTCGCCGTCAAGCCCCTTGAGCGGATGTTCGTGCGAACGGATGGACAGGCCCGCCGTGGCGGCCGCTTCGAGGAACTTGACGCGCGCCTGCGCGTACGAAGAGGAGAAGGCGGCGTTGACGGGGATCATCGTGCGGTTCTCAGCCATTCGGTTGCCAGTTGCACCCAGTAGGTGCCGCCCAGGGGAATCAGGTCGTCGTTAAAGTCGTAGCTCGGGTTGTGCAGCGTGCAGGGGCCGCCGCCATGGCCCATCTCGC
>CAMLQP010000136.1 GCA_946482115.1 uncultured Comamonadaceae bacterium | reverse complement strand
CCCAGGGTCATGGCGGTGGCGGCGGCCGAGAGGGCCTTGAGGGTGAATCGACGTTGCATGGCGCTTCTCCAGTTCCACAAAAATCATTTGAAGGGCTTGGCGATCCGCTCAGGCGCATCGGTGCCTGAAGGATGAAGGTCATGCTAGGGAGAACCCTGAAGCACGTCTGTACGCCGGGTGGCGTATGCCATTCACCACATCGGGGCCGCGAGGTGTAAATCCGGACCCGCGAATGGCCCCTGTTTTTGACATTCCATTCATAATTTGGGGCGAACTGAGACACGCTTTCTACCGCCCACCGACACACACCAGCGAATGCCAGACACCACAGCACCGAACAGGCCATTGCACGCCAGACTGTCTGCCTGGCATGGCATGTTGGATCGGTTGTTGTTCGGCATCAGCGCCTACGCCCTGCCGCTGGCCCTGGGGCTGCTCACGCTCTGGGCCCTGGTGGCTTGGCCGCACCTCTATCCGCAGGTCTCCGGGCAACCGATGAGCCTGCAGGTGGCCGAGGACCGCGGCGGCCGCTGGGACCTGGACGAGGCGTTACGCCGGGTCGATGCCGCCAAGCCGGTCACCCACTGGGACACACGGCTGTCGACCGAGCCGGTCTGGCTGCGCGTGCTGCCCACCGAAGAAGAGGCCATCAACAACCAGGTGCTGGAATTCCCGTCTCGCCACGCGGTCGACATGACCTGCTGGGACGCGACCACCCGCGAGACCCTGGGCCGGGCCGACCGCAGCGCCGCATCCGGGCGGCTGTCGCTGCTCAAAAGCGGTTTCTCGCTGACGCTGCTGGGCCTGGAGCCCGGCACGCCTATCGTCTGCCGCATCGCCTCGGTGGGCCCCGCACGCGTCACCGTGCTGCAGTGGAGCGACCCGGACCTGCAGAGCACGGTCCAGCAGTTCCACAACTACGCCGGCCTGCTGGACGGCGGCCTGCTGATCCTGGCGATGTTCGTGTTCATCACGGCGCTGATCAACCGCAACACCACCTACGTGCTGTTCTCCGCCTGGCTGGTGGTCAACCTGCGCATGGCGGCGCTGTCGGCGGGCTGGGACTTCCAGTGGCTGGGCCGCAGCATCCCGGCCGACTGGCTGCAGACCATGCGGCTGGCGACGGTGGCGGTGTACTACACCACCACCATCACGCTGTTCAAGACCTTCTTCCGCGACGACCTCGAAAAAGTCGGCTACCAGGGGCTGCTGCGCTTCGCGCAATGGACCTGCCTGCCGCTGCTGCTGCTGTCGGTGACGCTGTCGTTCGCGTCCTTCCTGCCGCTGATCTGGATTTCCACCGGCTTCAACATCGGCATCCTGGTGTTCTTCCTGGTCCGCATCCTGTGGCTCACGCGCTCCACCGTCGCCATGTGGTACGGCGCCTCGATCTGCATCACGCTGTTCGCCAGCCTGTACGAGGTGCTGTCAGCCGCGCTCGGCATCAAGGGGCTGATCGAGAGCGTGAACAGCGTCACGGCCGCGCTGTCGTCCGGGCTGATGGCCTCGCTGGCCATCGCTGCGCAGATGAAGCAGGAGCACGACCAGCGGCTCGAGATCCAGGCCGAACTGCAGCACACCTACGAGGCCATGCCCATCGGCCTGTTCACGCTGGATCTGCAGGGCCGCTTCATGAGCGCCAACCCGGCGCTGGTCCAGATGCTGGGTGCGCCCGTGCTCGATGCCGGCCACAAGGACTGGTTCCGCCACTTCTCGCCAGGCGCCTGGACGCGCCTGCACCAGCAGGTGCATGTGCAGCGCGAGGTGGAGCTGGAGATGGAAGGCGCGCGCAAGGCGGCTGACGAACGGCCGCGGCGCTACCTGGTGCGGGCCACGCTGGCACGCGACAAGATCGAAGGGTCGCTGCAGGACGTGACGGAAAAATCGCTGGCCACCGAGAACCTGCAGTTTCTGGCCAACAACGACCCCCTGACCAAGGTGCTGAACCGGCGCGGCGTGGAGAAGCTGCTGGACTCCGCCATGGCCGGCCTGGCCGGCGGCAAGCCCCTGGCGCTGGCCTACCTGGACCTGGACCGCTTCAAGCTGATCAACGACCTGTTCGGCCACAGCGCGGGCGACGAGGTGCTGCAGCAGGTCTGCGCCCGCGTCACCGGCATGCTGTCGGGCCAGATGGCGCTGGGCCGCGTGGGCGGTGACGAGTTCGTCATCGTCATGCCCGACACACCCATCGCCCTGGCCCAGCTGGTCTGCCAGGGCATCGTCTCCACCATAGGCGGCACGCCTTACCGCGTGGGCGAGCGGGCCTTCCACGTGCGCGGTTCGGTCGGCCTGATCGAAGTCTCGCCAGGCACGTCGATCAAGGACGCAGTGGCGACGGCCGACCGCGCCTGCCGCGAGGCCAAGTCCGGCCACAACGACGGCCTGGTGGTGTTCGAGAAGACCTCGCGCGTGTTCCTGGAGCACGAGGCCGAGATGAAGCTGGTGGAGCATCTGTCGTCGCAGGCCGAGATCAAGGGCCTGTTCGTCGAGATGCAGCCCATCATGTCGCTGCGCAAGCCGCGCGCCTCGCTCAACTTCGAGGTGCTGCTGCGCATGAAGGACGAGAACGGCAACCGCATCCCGACCGACCGGCTCATCACGGCGGGCGAGAACAGCGGGCGCATGGGCGTGATCGACCGCTGGGTGCTGGCGCACACGCTGGAGTGGCTGCGCGAGAACCGCTCGGCGCTGTCGGCCACCCAGTTCGTCTGCATGAACCTCAGCGGCGCCTCGCTCAACGACGAACGATTCATCGAGGACGTGTTCGACGCCCTGGAGGCCAACCTGGAGATCGCCAGCCACATCTGCCTGGAGATCACCGAGAGCGTGGCGCTGCACGACCTGGACAACACGCGCCGCTTCATCAACCAGGTGCGCCAGTACGGTGCCAAGGTGGCGCTGGACGACTTCGGCGCCGGCTACACCTCGTTCTCCTACCTGAAGGACCTGCCGGGCGACCTGCTCAAGATCGACGGCAGCTTCATCGTCAACATGAACCAGCACCCGGCCAACATCGCCATCGTGGAGGCCATCGTCAACCTGGCGCAGAACCTGGGCATGAAGACCATCGCCGAGTGGGCCGAGGACATGGAGACGGTGCAGACCCTGGCCGAGATCGGCGTGGACTACGTGCAGGGCTTCGTGGTTGCGCGGCCTCAGCCGCCGGCGGCCATCCTGCAGGCACGCTCGTCGGCGGACTTCGTCAACGACAAGGACATGGCCGGCCTGCTGGACGCGCTGGAGAAGATCACCTCCACGCCCGACCTGTTCCTGGGCACCAGCGACAGCCCGGTGCACTGAATCGCCCGGCACGGGCAAAAAAAGACCCGCGCCAAGGCGCGGGTCCGGAGATGGGCGTGAGCCGGTGTCACTGGGCCATGGCGGCCACGGGTGCCATGGCGACAGCGCCGAAACCCGGGAAATCCGACAGCGCGGCCTGCAGGCGCACCGGCTTGAGCTGGATGTCCGGGTGGTGGGTGCGGAACACGAAGTCGAACAGCGGGTGGCGCGCCCGGGCCCAGCGCTCCTCGGCCGTCTCCACCTCGAACGACATGATGCGGTGCGGCAGATTGCCGGCGTGCTGCAGCGGCACGTAGCCGAGCTCGGGGTAGACGTCGCTGAATTGCAGGCGCTGGTACTGGCGGTCGATGGGCGAGCGGCCCGCGATCACCATGTAGTCCACCGCATCGGCCTGGCAGTGCATGAAGAAGGCCTTGAACAGCGCCGTCTTGACCAGCCGGCCGGCCAGGTCCTGGGTGACGCCCAGGCGGGTGGCTTCGGCGATGCACGAGCTGCTGAGCCAGTCGGGCAGCGTGACCGACTGCTCGAGCACCAGCGGCTTGTGGCGGTTGTTCTGGATGCGCATGGTGCCCAGCGGGCTGCCGTCCAGCTTGGATTCGGCCAGCAGCACCACCACGCCTTCGTCGTAGTCGGCGGCCTCGGGGCGCTTGAGCTGCTCGGCGAAGTCGGGCAGGTGGCGGGCATAGGCCAGGTGCCGGATCTCGACCGCCTTGCGCAGGTCGTCCTCGTTGCGGACCAGGCGCACGGTGAAAGGCAGCCACTCTTCCTTCAAGGTTGTCGCCCAGCCGGTGCGCTCCTGGGGTTTTTGCCCCAGCATCCGCATTTCCAGGGTCTCGATCGGCCAGATGGTGGAGGCGAGGCCAGGCGCCGCTTCTGACGTGATGTGATCCATGTGAGACCTTTCCTTTCAGGAGGTAATTTGTGAAGGAAATTTAAATTCCGTTTTCACATCCTGAAGTCAGCAAGCGGCTGAAAATCGTGTCAGGTTTTTTCCTACAAACCCTTTCGATAACACGTCCTCACGTTCGAGCGGACTGGAAACAACTGCCCGCTCAGCCGCGCAGCCCGCCGACGCGGTTGATGGCGATGGCGGCGGCGGCGGTGCGGGTTTCCACGCCCAGCTTGGCGTGGATGCGCTCCAGGTGCTTCTTCACCGTGGCGGGGCTCGCGCCCAGGATGTCACCGATGTCGCGGTTGGTCTTGCCCTTGGCCACCCAGTAGAGCACCTCGGCCTCGCGCGCGGTCAGGCCGAAGGTCTGGGCCAGCGCTTCGATCACGGCGGTGTCGGAGGTTTCCTGCATCACGATCAGCCAGTCGCCGTCGTCGACCTGCTGGTGCAGACGGAAACTGAGCCGGCGAGGCCCCTGCTCCAGGGTGAGGCGCGGCGGTTCATGCGGCCCGCCAGCGGTGGTGATGTTGCGTCTAAGCCACATCAGCACCGGCTCCGGGGTCAGCGGCGCCTCGGTGCCGCAGTAGCGCAGCAGCCATTCGCGCGCCAGAGGGGTCTGCCACAGCAGCCGGCCGTCGGCCGCGCGCACGGTGATGGTGGCGAATCCCAGCGCGTCCAGGGCGTTGCGCGCCTGCTGCCGCTCGCTCGCGCCCTGGCGGGCGGCGCGCGCGCTTTTCAGGTGCACGGCCATGCGCGCCATCACCTCGCGCGGCTTCACCGGCTTGGTCACGTAGTCCACGCCGCCGGCGTCCAGCGCCGCCACCAGGTGTTCGGTCTCGGTCAGGCCGGTCATGAAGAGTATGGGTATGCCCTGGGTGCGCACATCGGCCTTGAGCCGGCGCGCCACCTCGAAGCCGTCCATCCCCGGCATGACGGCATCGAGCAGCACCACGTCGGGCCGGGCCTGGGCGGCACGGGCCAGGGCGCTCTCGCCATCCAGCGCCACCAGCACGGTGTAGCCGGCTTCGTCCAGCGCGTCGTGCAGCAGCGCCACGTTGTCAGGGACATCGTCCACGATCAGCACCACGGGCGCGTCGCCCAGGGCCGGCATCTCAGGCGCGCTGGTGTTCATGGGGCATCTCGTCCAGCAGGCGCTCGATGGCATCGAAGCGGAACTCGCGCGCGAGCGCGCGCACGCGGGCGGTGAAATCGGCACAGTCGGGCCGGCGCACGGTCAGGCCGTCGAGCTGCGCCACCAGCCCCTTGTAATAGCCCAGCCGGGCGAACTCGCGCAGCGTGGCCAGGTCGGGGGCGTCCGGCCGCTGCAGGGCGGCGGCCGATGGCGGCGGCGCGTCGACGGCCTGCTCGGGCGCGACATGCCAGCGCAGGCCCAGGTGCCGCCCCAGCCAGTCGAGGATATCGTCGCGCCGCACCGGCTTGACGTGGAAATCCCCGGGCGGCAGGCCGACGTCGTTGTCCAGCCCCTGGTCGAAGGCGTTGGCTGACACGACGGCCAGCGCCGGCGCGGGCGACAGACCCAGCGCGCGGATGCGGCGCAGTGTCTCCCAGCCGTCGATGCCGGGCATGGCGAGGTCCATGAACACGGCGTCGGGTCGCAGCCCCTGTGCCAGCGCGTGCAACGCGTCCTCGCCGTGGGTGGCCAGGGTCACCTCGAAGCCCAGCGGGCGCAGCCAGCTGGCCAGCAGCTCGCGGTCGGCCTCCTCGTTGTCCACCACCAGCACGCGTCGGCGGGCACCGGCATAGCCCAGGCGCTGTGCAGGCGCGTGCACACGGGCCGGCAGGTCGCGCTGCTCGGGCAGGAACAGGCGCAGCCGGAACACCGTGCCCTGCCCTGGTGTGCTCGACGCCGTCATCTCGCCACCCATGAGGTCGGTCAGCATCTTGGCGATGGTGAGACCCAGGCCGCTGCCGGGCACGCCGCCGGCCGCCGTGCTGCCGCGCGCGAAAGGCTCGAACACACGCGCCAGGTCAGTCTCGCTCATGCCGGGTCCGGTGTCGTGCACTTCGATGTACGCCATCTCGCGTGCGTGGCGCAGCCGCAGGCCGACGGTGCCGCGCGCGGTGAACTTGACCGCGTTGCCCAGCAGGTTGATCAGGATCTGGCGCAGGCGCTTCTCGTCGGCACGCACCACCTCGGGCAGCGCGCCCTGCGCCTCGAACGCGAAGGCCAGGCCCTTGTCACGCGCCTGCAGCTCGAACATGCCGGCCACCTCCTCCACGATCCGGCGGAAGAACACCGGGCGCGGCTCCAGCGCGAGCTTGCCGGACTCGATGCGCGCGATGTCCAGCGTGCCTTCGATCAGCGACAGCAGGTGCTCGCCGCCCCGGTGGATGACCTGTATGGCCTGCGCACGGTGCGGCGCCAGGCCAGTGTCCTCCTGCAGCAGCTGGGCATAGCCCAGGATGCTGTTGAGCGGCGTGCGCAGCTCGTGGCTGATGTTGGTGACGTAGCGCGTCTTGGCCTGGTTGGCCTGTTCGGCCATCTGCTTGGCCTGCTGCAGCTGCTCGTCGGTGCGCCGATGGGAATCGATCTCCTGCATCAGCAGCCGGGTCTGGCGGCGCGACTCTTCCTGCGCCACCTCGCGGCTCTGGTGCGCCAGCACCAGCCACCAGGCCACCACCGCGGCCACCATCAGCAGCACCGCGTAGACCATGAAGAACTCGGGCTTGCCCTGCTGCTGATACAGCAGCCCCAGCACCGCGCCCAGCACGGGCGCCACCACCGCCATCAGCAGCAGGTAGTGCGCGAGGCCAGCGTCCAGATAGGGCCACAGGCGGCGCGGCAGCAGCGCGCGCAGGGCCTGGCCCCACTGGTGGGACAGCCGCGCGTGCGGCTTGCACTGGTCGCCGCAGCGCGCGTCCAGCGTGCAGCACAGCGAGCAGATGGCCCCCTGGTAGGCGGGGCAGTGGGCCATGTCCGGGCCTTCGTACTCGCGCTCGCAGATCACGCACCGGAGAACACCCCCCGCGCCGCCTTCGGCGTCACCCCCCTGGAAGGGGGGCCACGCCAGCGGCCCGGCAGAGCCGGTTCCGCGGCGTATGCCGGCTTGGGGTTGACGCGCGAGGTAATAGCGGCCCTTCGTGGCCCAGGCGATCACGGGCGCGCTCACGAACGCCACCACCATGGCCACCACGGCGGAGAACGCCTGCGCGAGCGGCCCGAACACGCCCAGGTAGGCCACCACCGACAGCACCGAGGCCAGCACCATGGCACCCACGCCCACCGGGTTGACGTCATAGAGGTGGGCACGCTTGAACTCGATGCCCGGGGGCGACAGGCCCAGCGGCTTGTTGACCACGAGATCGGCCACCACGGCCATGATCCAGGCGATGGCGAGGTTGGCGTAGAGGCCCAGCACCGCCTCCAGCGCGTGGAACACGTTCATCTCCATCAGCGCGAAGGCGATCAGCGTGTTGAACACCACCCAGACCACCCGCCCCGGGTGGCTGTGGGTCAGGCGCGAGAAGAAGTTGCTCCAGGCCAGCGAGCCGGCGTAGGCG
>CAMLQP010000135.1 GCA_946482115.1 uncultured Comamonadaceae bacterium | reverse complement strand
TGCAGATCTTCGAGGTGCGCTACCTCGACATGATCCAGCGCTGCCACGCCGAGGGCACGCCGTTCGGCGTGGTCTGCCTGACCCAGGGTCAGGAGGTGCAGCGGCGCGAGGATGGCGAGGCTTTCGAGCGCGAGCGGTTCCATGCCGTCGGCACGCTGGCCCGGGTCGAACACCTCGAAAAGGTGCAACCCGGCCTGCTGCGCATCCACTGTCGGGGCACGCAACGGTTCGGGGTCGACGCCAGCGACAAGCTGCCGCACGGCCTGTGGATGGGCCAGACCCGCCTGCTGCCGGATGACCCCGCGGTGGCGGTGCCCGCCGACCTGCAGCCGCTGGTGGCCCTGCTGCAGGATCTGGCGCGACAGATTCACGAGCAGCATCCCGACGGCTTCGCGCATGCCCTGGAAGGCGCCCACTGGGAACAGGCCGGCTGGGTCGCCAACCGCTGGTGCGAACTGCTGCCCGAGCCGCTGCACGTCAAGCAGCGGCTGATGGCGCTGGACAACCCGTTGCTGCGGCTGGAGCTGGCAGGCGACCTGGTGGACAAGCTGCCGCGCGGCTGAGACCCCGACGCCCAGGACCCGTCACCGCGGCCCTGGCCGTGCGGTCACTTGAACTTGTTCTTTTCCTTGCCCTTGGGCATCACGGTTGTGACCGGCGGCGCCGGGCGGTCTGAGCTGTATTCCTTGGGCGGTGAAGTGTCCTTTTTGGGCTTCTTCACCATCTTGTTGCTGCGCTGGTCGCCTTTGGCCATGGGACTCTCCTGAACCGATTGATGCTGGCGTGAATGATAGGGGCTGGCGGCCGATCAGGGCAGCAGCGACAGTGCGCGCATGTAGCGCGGCGACACCATCAGTTCGTCCCAATCGGGCGTGGCCGCGGTGGGCAGCAGCGCCAGCCGGCGCAGCTCGCTGGCCTCGACCGGGCGCCAGACGCCCTTGATCTGGGCTTCGGACAGGCCGTCGATCAGCTCGTCGATGGGCTCGCCCCCGCGCTCGACCGACTGGTTGCACAGCAGCACCAGATCGCACCCGGCCCCCAGCGCGGCCAGTGCGGCCTCGGTGTAGCTGACCGCGCGGCCGTCGATCACGCGCGCGCCGGCCATGCTGAGGTCGTCGCTGAACACCGCGCCCTCGAAGCCCAGGCGCTGGCGCAGGATGTCGTTCAGCCAGCGCGACGAGAAGCCTGCCGGACGGCTGTCCACCTTGGGGTAGATCACGTGCGCGGGCATGACCGCGTCCAGCGTGGCCGACAACCAGCCGTAGGGCGCGGCATCCTCGGCCAGGATGGCCTTGAGGCCGCGCTTGTCGACCGGGATGTCGGTGTGCGAGTCGGCCGCCACGAAGCCGTGGCCGGGGAAATGTTTGCCGCAGTTGCCCATGCCGCTGTTGCGCAGTCCAGACATCAGGTTCTGTGCCAGCACGGTGGCGATGCGCGGATCGCGCGAGAAGGCGCGGTCGCCGATCACGGCACTCTGGCCGTAGTCCAGGTCGAGCACCGGGGTGAAGCTGAAATCGACGCCGCAGGCGCGCAGCTCGGCGCCCAGCACGTAGCCGCAGGCAACCGCCGCGTTGCAGGCGCGCAAGGCAGCGTCGCCGCCCGACATCCAGAGCTCGCCCAAGGCGCGCATGGGCGGCAAATGGGTGAAACCGTCGGTGCGAAAACGCTGCACGCGGCCGCCCTCGTGATCGACGGCGATCAGCAGGTCGTCGCGCACGGCCTTGATCTCGCCGCACAGGGCGGTGAGCTGCGCACGGTCCTTCCAGTTGCGGCTGAACAGGATGATGCCGCCCACCAGCGGATGGGCCAGGCGCTGGCGGTCGGTGTCGGTCAGCGCGTGGCCGGCGACGTCGATGATGATCGGAGCGTGTGGATTCATTCGTCTATTTTCTCCACCACCACGAAGCTGGCGGCGTAGTCGGTTTCGTCGGTGACACTGACATGGGCACTCAGTCCCCTGGCCTCGAACCAGGCCTTGAGTTCGCCGTGCAGCACGATGTGGGGCTGCCCGCTGGGAGCCTTGGCGATCTCGCAGGAGCGCCAGGTCATGGGCATGCGCATGCCCATGCCGACCGCCTTGCTGAAGGCCTCTTTGGCCGAGAAGCGCGTGGCCAGGTAGCGCACGCCACGCTCGGGCCAGCGCGCGCTGCGCTGGCGCCAGGTGGCGAGTTCGGCGTCGCTGAGTATCTTCCGCGCGAACCGCTCGCCGTGCCTGTCCAGGCTGGCGCGTATGCGGCGCACGTCGCAGATGTCGGTGCCTATGCCGTAGATCATGCGACCCACCGCCGGGCCGCCCCAAGGCGGGTCAGCGCCCCCTTGGGGGGCAGCAAAGCGTGGGGGCTGGTCATTTCATGCAGGCGAGGTACGCCCGCACGGTGTCGGCATAGCCCAGTTCCAGTGCGTCGGCGATCAGCGCGTGGCCGATGGAGACCTCGGCCACACCGGGCACGCCACGCAGGAAATCGCCCAGGTTGTCGCGGTTGAGGTCGTGGCCGGCGTTGACCTGCAGGCCGGCGTCAAGCGCGGCCTGGGCGCTGGCGCGGAAACCCTCGAGCACGACGGCCTGGGCGGGCGTGCCCCAGGCGCGCGCCCAGGTCTCGGTGTAAAGCTCCACCCGGTCGGCACCCAGTGCCTTGGCCTGTGCCATGGCGGCGGGTACCGGGTCCATGAACAGGCTCACGCGTACGCCCAGGGCGTGGGCTTCGTCGATCAGGGGCCTGAGGCGCGCGCTGTCGCCCGGCAGGCTCCAGCCGTGGTCGGAGGTGGACTGGTCCACGCTGTCGGGCACGAAGGTCAGCTGGTGCAGCGGCAGTCCCTTGGCCTTGAGCTGGCGCGCGAAGTCCATCAGGTTGTGGAAGGGGTTGCCCTCGATGTTGTATTCGGCCTGCGGCCAGCCGGCCAACAGCTCGGCCAGCTCGAACACGTCACCGGCGCGGATGTGGCGCTCGTCCGGGCGCGGGTGGACGGTGATGCCGTGGGCGCCAGCCTGCAGGCAGATCGCGGCCGCGCGCGTGACGCCCGGGATGCCGAGGTGGCGGGTGTTGCGCACCAGGGCCACCTTGTTGAGATTGACCGAGAGGGCGGTGGATGAAGGCTTCATGCGGCGGAGGGATCGGTGAGGGCTTGCACGTCCAGCAGCATCTGGCGGGTGCGGAAGACGCGCACCCCGCTATGGTAGTGCAGCAGGGTGCGCAGCAAGGGGCGCAGCGTGCCGGGCGGCGCGGCATCGGCGCGCAGCAGCGTGGTGAAAGGCGCGGGGTCGTCGAGCGCGGCCTGCAGCGCGGACCACTGCGCGCCGGTCAGCGCCACCGCGTCCTGTTCGCCCGCCGCGCGCAGGCCGGTTTCGGGCACCAGGGTGTAACGGCCCGCCGGCTGCAGCGGCCCCAGCGTCAGGCCTTCGCTGTCCAGCCCCGGCAGCCAGCCCAGTTCGCGCAGCAGCAGCAGTTCGAAGGCGCGCAGCACGGCCTGCTGGGCGCCGGCACCGCTGGCCAGGCCGCTCACCGCCTGGGCGTAGTGGTCGAACAGCACCGGGTGGGCATCGTCGCGCGCCAGCAGGCGCATCAGCAGTTCGTTGAGGTAGTAGCCGGACAGCAGCGCCTCGCCGGTGGGCATGACGTGGCCGCCCTGCCAGTGGGCGGCCTTGAGGGTGCGCACCTCGGCCTCGCCGCCCCAGGTCAGGCGCAGCGGCTGCAGCGGCAGCAGCACGGGGCGAAACTGCGAGGTGGGCTTCTTGGCACCCTTGGCCACCAGCGCCAGGCGGCCATGGTGGCGGCTCCAGACCTCCAGGATCAGGCTGGACTCGCTCCAGTCGTAGTGGTGGAGGACGTAGGCGGGTTCGTCGGCAACCCGGGCACTCATCGTCAGCAACCGGCCTGCCGCCGGGCCGCCCCAAGGCAGGCCAGTCCGCTCGGGGGGCAGCGACCCGCGCAGCGGCGGAGCGTGGGGGCTCTATTCATATCCGAAAGAACGTACACGGGCCTCGTCATCGGCCCAGCCGGAGCGCACCTTCACCCACAGCTCCAGGAACACCTTGCAGCCCCAGAGTTTCTCCAGCTCGACCCGGGCCTCGGTGCCGATGCGCTTGAGCTTCTCGCCCCGGTCCCCGATGACCATGCCCTTGTGCCCCTCGCGCTCGACCACGATGGTGGCCGCGACGCGCTTGAGGTTGCCGTCTTCCTCGAACTTGTCGATGACCACGGTCGAGGTGTAGGGCAGCTCGTCGCCGGTCAGGCGAAACAGCTTCTCGCGCACCATCTCGCTAGCCATGAAGCGTTCGCTGCGGTCGGTCAGCGCTTCGGCGTCGTACATCCAGGGCTGCTCGGGCAGGTATTTCTCGCAGATGCCGAAGAAGCGGGAGATGTCGCGCGGGTTCTTGGCCGACATGGGCACGTACTCGGCGAAGGCATGCCGCTCCTGCATGCTGCGCAACCACGGCGCCAGTTCACCGCGGCGGTGGATGAGGTCGAACTTGTTGGCCACCAGCATCACAGGCACGTTGGACGGCAGCAGCGCCAGCACCTTGGCGTCGGCCAGATTGAAGCGCCCGGCCTCGACCACGAAGACGATCAGGTCCACGTCGGACACCGCGCCGACCACGGTCTTGTTCAGCGACTTGTTGAGCGCGTTGCCGTGACGGGTCTGGAAACCCGGCGTATCGACGAACACGAACTGGGTCGCCCCCACGGTGCGGATGCCGGTGATGCGGTGGCGGGTGGTCTGGGCCTTGCGCGAGGTGATGCTGACCTTCTGCCCCACCAGCGCGTTCATGAGCGTGGACTTGCCGACATTCGGCTTGCCGACGATGGCCACGAAGCCGCAGCGCGGCGGCGACCCCGGCGCGGCGGCCGCCGGGACCTCTGCGGCCTCGGCTCCGCCGGCCTCAGCCGCCGGGTCCGGGTCGCCTCGCCCCAGCACGCGCGCCAGCATGGCTTCGAGTTCGGGGTTGTCTGCGCCCGCGGGCGGTTGCGATTTGGTGCTCATCGGGTCTGGTTCTTGAGGAATTGCAGCATGGCGGTCGCGGCGGACTGTTCGGCGGCGCGGCGCGAGCTGCCAATGCCGCGCTCGATCCGCCCCAATTCCTCCACCTCGCACTCCACGTCGAAGGTCTGACGGTGGGCCTCGCCCAGCGTGGCCACCACCCGGTAGGACGGCAGCTTCATTTTCCGACCCTGCAGCCATTCCTGCAATTCGGTCTTGGCATCCTTGGCGCTGGCCGACATGGCCGGATCAACCCGGACATCGGCATAGAACCGCTGCACCAGCGCCGCAGCCGTATCGAAACCACCATCAAGATAGACCGCGCCTATGACGGCTTCCAGTGCGTCGGCCAGGATGGAGGGGCGCTTCTGGCCACCCGACCGCTTTTCGCCATCCCCCAGGCGCAGCAGGCCGGGAAGCCCCAGGCGCAGGGCGATCTGGAACAGCGTGTCCTGCTTGACGAGGTTGGCGCGTATGCGCGAGAGGTCACCCTCCGGCAGCTGCGCCAGCTGCTCGTACAGCAGGCCGGAAACCGCCAGGTTGAGCACCGAATCGCCGAGGAATTCCAGCCGTTCGTTGTGATCGGCGCTGAAGCTGCGGTGGGTGAGCGCGCGCTCCAGCAGGCGCGGGTTGGAAAAGGTGTGTCCGAGCGCCTGCTGCAGCGTCTGCAGGTCGGTGCTCAAGATCGGCCGCTGTACTTGAACAGGAGGTAGACCGGGCCGCCGAGGTGGATTTCCCGCTCGTAGGCGAAGGCGACGACGATCTTGTCGCTTTCCTTGAAGATCTCGAGGTCCTTGCCCGCGATGGACTTGATGTCATCGATTTCCGCGGCACGGTCGAAAACCTTGCGCACCTCCAGCACGGTCGTGCCCTCGTTCGCGGCTTTCTTGGCGGCATTGACGATCGCCTGGTACTCCAGCAAGGTGGGCAGGGCCTGCGCGCCCACCAGCCCCAGGAACGCCAGCAGACCACCGACGATGATCAGGCCAATGAGGGAAATGCCGCGCTGCTGCTTTTTCACCATGCCCCGCTCCTTGAGAATCAATGTGCTGCCGCGCATCTTACTCATTCGAAGCGGCCAATGCGCTTGAGATCGCCAAAATTCATCCAGACCAGGAACGCCTTGCCGACGATGTTGGCCTCGGGCACGAAGCCCCAGTAGCGCGAGTCCAGCGAGTTGTCGCGGTTGTCGCCCATCATGAAATAGTGGCCCTCGGGCACCTTGCAGGACACGCCCTCGGCGCTGTAGCGGCAATGGTCCTTGAACGGAAATTCGGTGGTGCCGGGGATGAAGGCAGGCCGTTCGTCCTCGTTGAGGATGCGGTAGGTCTTGCCCCCCAGCGTCTCCTCGAACTGGCGCGCGTAGCGCATGCCGTCGGCATCGAAGAAATCGGGCTGTGACCGCTTCTCGACCACCTGGCCGTTGACGGTGAGCACCTTGTTCAGATAGGCCACCTCGTCGCCGGGCACGCCGACCACGCGCTTGATGTAGTCCAGGCTGGGTTGTGGCGGGTAGCGGAACACCATCACGTCGCCGCGCTGGGGTTCGTTGTTGCCCACGAGCTTGGTGTTGAGCACCGGCAGGCGCACGCCGTAGTGGTACTTGTTCACCAGGATCAGGTCACCCACCCGCAGGGTCGGGATCATGGAGCCCGACGGGATCTTGAACGGCTCGAACAGGAAGGACCGCAGCACGAACACCGCCAGGATCACCGGGAACAGGCCGGCGGTCCAGTCCAGCCACCAGGGCTGGGCCAGCAGCTTGCGGCCCGCCTCGGCAATGTCGACGTTGTCGGTCTGGGCAATGCCCTGGCGCCGCAGCTCGGCCAGACGCTCCTCGTGGCGGCGCGCCAGCTCCTGCGCGGCGCGCTGGCGCTGCGGCAGGAACCAGAAGCGCTCGGCCACCCAGTAGACGCCGGTGACCACCGTCGCCAGGAACAGCAGCAGCGAGAAGTTGCCGTCAACCATGCCAAGGTACCAGGACAGGCCATAGGCGCCAAACAGGCCCAGCACCAGCGCCGTGACGGCGCCCATCGTTCCCTGCTGCTGCATCATTCCTCCACTTGCAGGATGGCCAGGAAGGCCTCCTGGGGCACTTCCACCGAGCCGATCTGTTTCATGCGCTTCTTGCCGGCCTTCTGCTTCTCGAGCAGCTTGCGCTTGCGGGAGATGTCGCCGCCGTAGCATTTGGCCAGCACGTTCTTGCGCAAGGCCTTGATGTTTTCCCGCGCGATGATGTTGCCGCCGATGGCCGCCTGGATGGCGACGTCGAACTGCTGGCGGCTGATGATCTCGCGCATCTTGGCCACCACCGCCCGCGCCCGGTATTGCGACTGACTGCGGTGCACGATGATCGACAGGGCATCCACCTTGTCGCCGTTGAGCAGGATGTCGACCTTCACCACGTCGGACGGGCGGTACTCCTTGAACTCGTAGTCCATGGAGGCGTAGCCCCGGCTGACGGATTTCAGCTTGTCGAAGAAGTCCAGCACGATCTCGCCCAGCGGCATGTCGTAGGTCAGCATGACCTGCTTGCCGTGATAGGCCATGTTGAGCTGCACGCCACGCTTCTGGTTGGCCAGCGTCATGACCGCGCCCACGTACTCCTGCGGCATGTACAGGTGGACCGTCACGATGGGCTCGCGGATTTCCTCGATGCGGCCGACATCGGGCATCTTGGACGGGTTCTCCACCTGGATCAGCTCGCCGTCGCCCTTGAGCACTTCGTACACCACGCTGGGCGCGGTCGTGATCAGGTCCTGATCGAACTCGCGCTCCAGGCGCTCCTGCACGATCTCCATGTGCAGCA
>CAMLQP010000134.1 GCA_946482115.1 uncultured Comamonadaceae bacterium | reverse complement strand
CAGCAACAGGCCACGGTGCTGCTGATCCGCGCGATCGGCGGGGGCTGGGAGACGGTGGCCTCACCAGCAGAGAACAAAGTCCGGTCGTGAGGCGCACGGCCGGTCGGGCATCTCCAGCGTGCCCGATCCGCCGAGGATCACCGGGGCCGGCGCAGCACCACCAGGTCCTGGTTGCCGGCGATGCCTTCGACGATCTCCAGCACGTCGAAGTACCGGCCCCAGTGCACCATGATGTATTCGTGGGACTGGATGATGTGGCTGTAGTAGCCCTCCTCGGCCACCACGTCGTCGAGTTGTCCGTCCGGGCCGACGTACAGGAATCCCTCCCGATGGGCGCGCAGCTGCCGCTCCAGGGGCGCGCGGTAGAGCGCGGATTGCGCAAGCCCCTGCACGGACAGCAACAGAATGCCCCCGGGCTCGACGATGCGACGCAGCTCCTCCAGCCATTGGTCCTGGGTCGACTCCTTGAGGTGGGTCAGCACGGACAAGCCGATGACCAGGTCAAAACGCCCGTCCGGAAAGGCGGTGGGCGGGTACAGGCCGACCTGCTCGAAGGCCACCTCGGGCAGGCTGGCCGCGCTGTGCTGCAGGTTGTCGGCGTCGATGTCCACGCCCGTGACGACCGGCGACATCATGCCGAGGTACCGGGTGACACGGCCGGCGCCGCACCCCCAGTCGAGGATGGCCCGAAAGCTGCTCAGGGGCCGGTCGAACCGGTCCTGAAGCAGGCACCGGATGCGCTGGGCGATGGTGGCGCCGCCCAGCAGAAACATGGGCGCGCTGTCGGAGCCGATCACGCGCGTGATGCGTTCGGGTGTGGGCACCGGCGGCTCCGTGGCGGGATCGGCCACGAACCAGGCCGTGCGGTACGAGTGACGGTGCTCGCCCAGGCGCCCCGTCACGTTGAATCGGGCGAATCCCTCCGGAAACAGACCGCCCCCCGGTGTCACCGGATGCCGGGCGCGAAACCGGGTGCAGCCTTCGGGCATCAGCGCAGGAAACGCGTCGTGCACGTCGGGCGCGGGCAGAGGCCACTCCACCTCGGCAAAGTCCTCCCCGTTGATCAGGAAACGGGGGCGCTCGCCGTGGTCCCACAGACGCAGGGCCCAGCCGTCCACCCGGATGTCGGTGGCCGAGAGGTGCACATGGCCCGGCATCCAGCCCAGCGATCGGGCGGCGGAGAGTTGCATGTCGGTCAGCAGGGTGCTCATGGCTTGATTCGATGGATTGACGCGGGGCGGGACATGGGGTGCTGGTGAATCGCTACCAGTCGCTGTCGGCGGCGAGGTAGTGGCGCAGGTATTCGTGGAACGTCCAGCGCTGGTCGTACCAGCGGTAGCGGGTGGTTTCGTCCACGTAGTCCAGGCCGAAGGTCCGGGCGATCTGCGGATGGATCGGCACCTGCAAGTCGCCCATGCCGTCGCCCAGCGCAGGCAGGCCGAGGCGGATGCGCTCCAGCCCTTGAGCCTCGTCCCCGCCGAGCACCGGCAGGGACGCGCGGTACAGGCGCGCACCGAGCTCGCCGATCAGGTCGATGGACACGTGGCGGTTGGTCCAGAACAGGTGCCGGTGCCGGAAGTTCTCGCGCACGTGGTCCGCGATCTTGACGTCCGACGCCCGGTCGCGTTGGTCCATGCGGTCCAGATCGTGCGCCAGCAGCGCGTTCAGATCGGGCATGCGCTCCGCCGAGAGCCGCCAGTAGGCCTCGACCGCGGCACCGATCTCCAGACCCAGCGCGGCCACCTCCAGCCCGATCGCGTCGCCCATGGGGTAGCGCCCCCAGACAAAGCGCGCGTCGGGTGGCATGCGCTGGGCCACCACATCGAAGGGCCACAGGCTGTGCATGACCAGTGGCGGAAAGACCCGCTTCGGACACCCCGCAGGCACGCCCGAACGCAGCAGCTCGCGGACCTCGGCACGCGGCCGGTATTCGTACTGCTCCAGGTAGAGCACGCAGCGCGCCAGATCGGCCACCGAGGGTTGCTCGACCGCCTGCCCCGACGCGGCGTGGTTGAGCACGCACAGGTAGCCCCGTGGGCGGGGGTTGACGTCGGCGCAGGCGAGCTGGTGGGCCAGGAACGGAATCTGGCAGTTGCCGTACAGAATGACCAATTCGGCGTCGGGCGCCGTACTGCCATACTGCATCAAGGCCATGGCCTTCAGTCCTTGATCGCGGTGAGCACCGCGAAATCGGAGCCGATCGCCCCTTCGGCCATCAGCTGGTCTTCCAGCGCAAAGAAGCGCCCCAGGTAGGCCATGTCCACCGGGTTCTCCAGATCGAAGTTCTGCGCGATGTCGCTCAGCCCGATGTGCAGCAGGGCGCCCCCCAGATCGCGGCGGGCCAGCAGCCGGAAGTGTTTCTCCAGCGTGGGGATGATCTGCGACGAACGGATCGCTTCGGACGGATCGCAGGCGATCACATCGGCCGCGCGCGGGCGCTCCCGGGGGCCGCGCACGATGCCATTGGGCAAGCGGTTGTAGCGCTCCGGCAGGGTCTGCAGGAAACCGTTCATGTGGGTCAGCTGCGCGTCGGTCCACTGGAAACGGTCGGGCCCGACGTATTCGTGCAGATGGAAGACGCCGCCGGGGCGCAGCGCGCGCCGGACCATCTGGAACAAGCGGTCCAGGTCGTTGACGTGGTGGATGGACTGGAAGCCGAACACCAGGTCGCAGGACGCCTCCGGCAGCTCCAGCCGCTCCAGATCGGCGACGTGGTAATGCAGCATGTCCAGTCCCATGTCGGCGGCCAGCGCACGCGCGCCGGCGATGGCCCCCTCGGCGATGTCGTAGCCGTCGATCCGGCTCGCGAGCTGGATGCCGGCGAAGCCACGCTCCAGGGCACCAAAGCCGCAGCCCAGGCTGACCACGCGCGGGATGGGCAGGCGCCAGCCCAGGCGGCTCAGGGTCTCTTTCAGGTGGATGTACACATCCATGCCCTCTTCGCCGGTGGCCTTGTGGTTGAGGCGGGCGATCACGCGCGGATGCGCCATCCAGTTCATGCCCTGGACCTGCTCGCGCTGCGCGGGCGACACGCTCCAGGCCTCGGAAACGCGGGCCTGATCGTCCTGCGTGGCCACGTGGGCGGGCGGGCGGGCGGGCTCGGAGGGCTGGTCGCGCGCATCGCGCAGCACGGCCTGCACCGTCGCGGCAAACACCTGGGGCGCGCAGTCCCGGGCCACGGCCGACAGGGCAGCCTGCCGGGTCCGCTGCCACAGGGCCGTGTCGAGATAGAGCCGGGCGCAGGCCTGGGCAAAGTCCTCTGCGCTGCCCGCGCTCAGCAGCCCGCCCTGTGCTGCCCAGCCCAGCTGCGCCGCGACGAGTTCGCTGGCCACCACCGGCACGCCGTGCGCGGCCGCCTCCTGGACCTTGAGGGGGATGCCGGCGGCAAAGCGCGTTGGGGCGATGAACACGCGGGCCTGCTCGTAGAAATGTCGGATGTCTTCGACACGCCCGTGGAACACGACGCGCGGCCCGCCCAGCGCCTGCTGCAGACTTTCGCAATGGCTGCCCACGAGGTGCAGCACATAGCCCTCGCCGATCAGCTGGTCCAGCCGGGGCATGACCTCGTGCACGAACCAGCGCACCGAATCGGCGTTGGGCGAAGCCTCCTCCGCCAGCCGGCCGACGAAGAGCAGGTCGCGCCGTTCGCTGTGCCCCTGCGGGGTGGGCTGCGCCGCGATGCCGTTGCCCAGCACCCGCACGTCCTGGCAGCCGGCCTGCCGGAACCGTGCGGCCTCGGCCTCGCTCACGGCAAAGACGAAGCGGGCCGCTTCGGCCAGTTGCAGTTCGCGGGCCAGTTCGGCGGCGTTGTCCGACGCCAGCGCGGCGTCTCCCTGCACCTGGGCCCGCAGCGCCTCGCGGGTGGCGAAGATCGCCTCAGCGTCGTAGACCAGCGAGGTGCTGGCCAGGAAGGCCGGCGCGGCGCGGCAGGCGCACAGAAAGCGGTCCATGTTGTGGGGCCGGCTGACGACCACCGCGTCGTAGTAGTCGGCGCGCTCGCGCAGGAACTCGGCCAGGCCGGTGATGCCCCGGTCGGTGACGATTTCCACCTCGCGCGGCAGCACGGCGTAGGCCTCGTCGAGGTCCACATCCGGGCAGGCCAACGGGTAGTGGCTCACGAAGGCGCCCGCCTCGTGCAGGCAGTGCACGAGCTGGCGCGCGCGCGGGAAACCCGAGCCCAGGGAAGGGATGGGGATGCGGTCGTCGATCAGCAGCACGCGCGGCTGCGTGGCGGGGCGCTGACGCGCTTCGATCGGCCGGGTTCCGTGGGGCCGGTGGTCGTTGGCCAGCACCCGGGCATGGCGGGCCACGAAGACATCGCGGTGCGCTTCCATGAGCGCCACCGCGGTCTGCTCGGTGTCCGAGCTGCCGAACTCGTAGTGCAGGATCTCCACCTGGGGCTCGTACACCACGGTGTAACCGGCCTGGTGGATGCGCATGCAGAAATCGGTTTCTTCGTAATAGGCGGGAACGTAGGCCGGATCAAACCCGCCCAGGGCCTCGAAGAGGGAGCGCCGCGTCAGCAGGAATGCGCCCGAGCAGAAGTCCACCTCGCGGCGGAACTGGAATTCGGCATCGTCCGGGTCCTGGCCCCTGCCGTGGCCGACGCAGCTGCCGTCGTTCCAGATGATGCTGCCGGCCTCCTGCAGGCTGCCGTCGAGCAGCACCACCTTACCGCCCACCGCGCCGATGCTCGCGCGGTTGTCCAGCAGCGCCAACGCGGCCGGGATCGAGCCGGGCCGGAGCTGGGCGTCGTTGTTGAGGAACAGCAGGTGCTCGCCGCGCGCGTGCGCGGCCCCCAGGTTGGCCGCGCGCAGGAAATGCAGGTTCTCGCTCTGGGGCAGCAGCCGGGCGCCGTGCACCCGCGCCAGCAGTTCGCCAGTGCGATCGCTGGAGGCGTTGTCCACCAGCAGCACCTCGCAGGGCGCATCGATCGCGTCCACCAGCGAGACCAGGCATTTGAAGGTCAGTTCGGCCTGGTTGTGCAGCACGATGACGATGGAGACCCGGGGCGTCTCCACCGTGGGCAGTCGCAGTTCGCGCCCCTCGTGCAGGAACTGCGTGAGCTCTTCCTGGCTGCGCTGGCGGAAGACCATCTTGGCGTCCAGCGCCGGCGCGGGCGCTGCCGGCTCGACGGGCGCGGGTGGTGTCGCCGGCAGCAGCGGCTTCAAGGGGAACTCCCGGCCCTCGCGGCGGCCGTGGGTCTCGTAGTGGAACAGGGCGTTGAGCCCGAGCTGCGCCACGTCCGGGTTGGCCTGCAGGTAGGCGTGGGTGGAAAACCAGGGACCGGGGTCGCGGTTTTCCGCGATGCCGCCATGCAGCGCGTAGTGGTCGGCGGGATCGATCCCGGCGCCGGCCACGTCGGGGTAGGTCGCGAGGTACCACGCGGCGTCGAACAGCGCCGAGCGGCGGATGGCATCGGCCACGGGCTGGTGCGGGTTGGGGTCGGCGCGCCGGCGCAGCCGTCGGTGCAGCCGGTGCAGGGCACTGGGCCGCGCGACGACCGGCAGCACCTTCGGGGGAGCGAGCAGCGTGGACAGCAGCCGGCGCACGGCCGGCTCGGTGGCCTGCAGGGTCTGCGTCAGCGTGTGCTGCCCGCCCGTCAGGGTGGTGATGGTCTGCTGGGCTTCGAGCAGGCCGTGCTCCACCAGCGCGCGCTCCTGGCGCGCTTTTCTCAGATCGCCCTCCAGCCGCGCCACGGAGCGCAGGGCCGCATCGCGCTCGGTCGCCAGGCGGGTGATTTCGGCGTCGGCATCGGCCTTGCCACGCTGCAAGGCCTGGGCCTGTTGCCCGGCCCGCGCCTGCGCCAGCTCGGCGTCCTGGCGCACCACCGCCGCCTGGGCCGCATCGCGTTCGCGGCCCACCTCGGTCCGCGCAGCGACCAGGGCCTCGACCTGCAGCGCAAAAGAGCGCTCCATCTCCCGCTCGTTGGCATGGCCGATCCAGCGCGCGCCGGCCGCGGCAAAGCGCTCCCGGATCGGCGCGCAGCGCTCGGTCGCCGCGGCGGCGCACAGCTGGGCGATGGCGTCCGGCACCGCCGCGCCGTGCGCGATCAGGCCCAGACCGTTGCCATGCAGGAATTCGAAGTGGGGGTGGCGGGCCGCGAGCTCCCCGAACAGGCGGTGCACACCAAAGTCGTCGCGGCGCACATTGGTGTCGTGAAACAGCACCACCGCGCGCTCGGACAGCTTGGGTCGCCAGGTGTCGTAGTCGTGGCGCACGGCTTCGTAGCTGTGGAAGCCGTCGATGTGCAGCAGGTCGATCGAGCCGTCGGCGAAATGCCCGACGGCGGTGTCGAATTCGGCCCGGATGAGTTCCGAGAATCCGCCATGGTGGGCGTCGTTGAAGGCCCGCACGTCCCGGTAGACCGCCTCGTCGAAGAAGCCAGCGTGCGCGTCACCCTGCCAGCTGTCCACGGCGAAGCAGCGGGTGGGCAACTGGCGGTGCAGCACGGCATCACAGAAGGTGGCGTAGGACACGCCATGGTGGGTGCCCAGCTCGACCAGCAGGCGCGGCTCGGCGGCCTCAACGACCCAGAAACCGAAGGGCACGTGGCCCCACCAGCCGCTGGGTTTGCCCAGGCGCTGGGGTGTCCGGAAAAGGCCCGCCAGCGCGGGCGAGAGCAATGGGTCCAGCAAGTGGGTGTCTGACATGGGCATCGAGGCTCCTGGGGTCCTGGGTGAGGCGGCGCTAGGCGCGCCGTGCCACGACGGTGAACATGGGGATCATGGCGCCATCCAGGTCCCGCTTCTGGTGGTGAACGCTGAGCCGCGCTTTGGGAAACCCCAGCAGGCCCAACGACTGGATGACAAAGGCGGGCGTGAGCGCCCACCAGGTGTGCACCTGCGGGTGGGCCGTGTCCGCCAGCAGGCGGCAGACCGGCAGGTCCCCGAGGCTGGCGTCGTAGGCCTCGGTGACGATGAGGGTGTCGGTGACCCGGCGCGCCAGGTGCTCCATGACCGAGAACGGCGAGCGGCAGTGCAGCAGCACCGCGGCCAGCAGGCCGATGTCGAAGGAACCCACCGATTCGGGCAGGTCGTCCAGATGGGCCACGATGAGCCGGGCCTGGGAGTCGTGGAGGTGGTGCAGGTACTGGAACGAGTGACGCACCCCGGTGATCACGTGGACGAAGTCCTCGCGCCAGGCGGCGAGATCGAAGCCCGGCATGGGCGCGACGTCCCAGAGGTGTTCCATGGGCGGCTCCAGCGCAGTGACGCTGGCACCCGCCGCTTCCATGTGAAAGGTCAGAAAGCCGCTGGCCGGCCCGATTTCGAGCACGGTGCGCCCGGCAAAGTCGACACCGCCCAGATAGGCGCCGACGGTGGGGCGCAGGTCCCACTCCCCTTTCACCGATTCGCCGCCGGGCAGGTCCACCGAGTGGTAGAAGCGGCACTGCGCCAGGCCGGGCTGCTTGAGCTGCTCGTGCGGTATGGGCTGTGTGGCTTGCGCGGGCACGGCCGGCGCAACGGGGAGCCGCTCGGGCGGCGCGGCGGGCGTGGGCGGCGCATCCACCAGGCCCTGGGTCATGCTGCGGTGCTGCAGCCACCGCTTGAGCGCGCTTTTGAGGTTCCACCACGCTCCGTGGTCGGGCTTGCGGCAGATCAGCACCGAGTCGTGCCAGGCATCGCTGCCGTCGGCATAGCCCTCGGCCTGCCACTGGGTGCTGGCCCGCAGCAGGTCGAGCTGGGCAAACCGGGCCAGGGACTCCATGCCGTCGGGGTAGAAGCGCCAGCAGTCCACCGGGTACCGGTGCTCGGGCCCGCCCGACGGCGCGATGACGATGCACAGGCCGCCGGGTTTGAGCACGCGGGCCACCTCGAGCATGGTGATCCACACGTAGCGGATGTGTTCGAAGGCCTGCCC
>CAMLQP010000133.1 GCA_946482115.1 uncultured Comamonadaceae bacterium | reverse complement strand
TTCGACCCCTGGTCCAGCGGATCGATGCAGATCATGGGCTGGCGCCGCCTGCTGATCGCGCGGCAGATCGAACCGAGCTCGCTCTCGCAGGGCGGCTACCTCGCGGCGCAGGCCCTGGTGCACACGCTGCAGGGCATGCGCGGCCCCATCACCCGGGCCAGCGTGGCGCAGGCCCTGCAGACCATGGCGCCCTGGCGCAGCGGCATGATGGACCAGCCCTTCCGCGTGGGCGCCGACGGCCGCCACCAGCTCAACCGCAGCGCCCTGCCGATGAAGCTGGAGGCGGGCAAGTGGCGCATCGCCCACACCCAGTGGATTCGCGAGTGACCGCGAACCCGCCGGACACCGCCGGGCCAGCGGTGTCCGGGTTCAGAGGGTCCTGAGACCTTCTCCGAACACGTCCAGCGCCTTGAACAGCAGCTTGCGCGGGATGGTGAGCGAGGGCATGACGCGCATCACGTTGGTGTAGCGGCCGCAGGGCACCATCAGCACGCCGTGGCTGAGCACGTGGCCCATCAGCTTGCCCAGCTTCTCGCCGGTCAGGGGTGCCTTGGTGGCCTGGTCTTCCACCA
The DNA here is from genome assembly GCA_946482115.1 of uncultured Comamonadaceae bacterium. Next base: position 7,311 of record CAMLQP010000133.1, on the reverse strand, counting down.
GTTCGATGCCGATCATCAGGCCGCGGCCGCGCACCTCGCCGATGTAGGGGCTGTTGAGGCCGCGGATGTACGCCTTCGCTTCCTCGCCCAGCTGGTGGGCACGGTTCAGCAGGTCGAGCTCGGGGTCCTGCAGCAGGCTGATGTTGGTCAGCGACACCGCGGCGGACAGCGAGTTGGCGGCAAAGGTGTTGGGCACCGAGCCGTCGGGGATCTTCGCGGCCAGGTCCGAGCGCATCACCAGGCCGGCCATCGGCACGTCGCCACCCATGCCCTTGCCGAAGGTCAGCATGTCGGGCTTCACGCCCGAGTGCTCGACCGCCCACATCTTGCCGGTGCGGCCCGCGCCGCACTGCACCTCGTCCACGATCAGCAGCGCGCCGCTCTTGTCGCAGGCCTTGCGCAGCAGCTGCAGGAACTCGGGCGACGGCGGCACGTAGCCACCCTCGCCCTGCACCGGCTCCACGATCACGGCAGCCACGTCGTCGGCCGCGGTGTAGGGGGTGTTGAGCAGGTAGTCCACGTACTCGCCGGCGATCTGCTCGGCGCTCTTGTGGGTGGTGTCGAACGGGAAGCGGTAGGCATACGGGTACGGCGCGTGGATCACGCCGCCCATGAAGGGGCCGTAGCCCTTGCGGTAGGCGGTGCCGGTGGTCAGCGCGTTCGAGGCGTTCCACACGCCGTGGTAGCCGCCGTGGAAAGCGATGATCTGGTGGCGGCCAGTGACGCGCTTGGCGAACTTCACCGCCGCTTCCAGCGCATCGCTGCCGCTCTGCGCGAAGAAGGTGATGCAGTCGCCGCGCAGACCCTCGGGCATGATTTCGGAGATCTTGGCGGCCAGCTCGGTGCGCTTGGAGCTGTTGACCTCCATCGCGTGCATCAGCACCTCCGACTGCTTGCGGATGGCCTCCACCACCTTGGGGTGGCAGCGGCCCACGCTGCTCACGCCCACACCGGCCGAGAGGTCGACGAAGGTGTTGCCGTCCGGATCCTGGATGGTGACGCCGAAGGCACGGTCCATCACCACCGGCATGCGGCCACCACCACGCGCCATCGACTCCGTGCGGGCGGACAGTGCCAGCGCCTCTTGCGCCTTGGGGCCTGGGAAGGTGGCCGAGACCATCTTGGGGGCATCGGCAAAGCTCAGGGATTCAAAAAGAAGTTCGTTCACGGAGACACCTTGGAGAAACTGTGGTCGGCGATGCCGCGCCCACATGGGCTGCGACATCGAAGGACCCAGAGCCGAGTGGCTCTGGTGGGACGGATTCTGTTGGTGCCCCCGCGCACGGGGTTAGCCCGAATCGGCAAGCGTTGGCGGCCCGCCTTCGGGTGATCGATCAGGGTGAACCAGCGCAAAGGCGCTGGCAAGTCTCAGGCCGCGGCAGCGACCCGCACGGGTGGCGCGCTGACCGCACGCTGGGTCTGCGAAGGCAGCTCCAGGAACAGCTCCTGGTACTCCGACGCGAAGTGGCTCAGGTGGAAGAAGCCCCACTTGGCCGCAGCGTCACCGATCGACAGCTGCTGGGGCGTGGTGGACATGAGTTCGCGCCGCACGCCGTTGAGGCGCACGCTGCGGATGTAGTTCACCGGGTTGGTCTCGGTCACGCTCTGGAAGCTGTTCTGCACCGTGCGGCGGCTGATCTTCAGCCGCTGGCACAGATCCACCACACTGGGTGCATTGGCCGCGTCCGCCAGGGTCATGCGGTGGCACTTCTCCACGATGAAGCTGCGCGAGGAGCTGCCGTGGCGCTGCGTGCGGTCGCAGGCCGGGTCGGAGATCAGGCGCATGAGCTCGCCCAGCATGGCCTGCTCCACCTGCTGCTCCGCCTCGGGCGTGGACACCTGGTCGGGGACCGCGATCACCGCGTTGAACAGGGCCAGCAGGCGCTTGCGGCTTTCCGCGAGGCGGTGGCCGGGCACCTGCACCACCGGCTGCTTGAGCAGCGTGTCGATGCCGGTGGGCCAGGGGGCGCCCGACATCATGCGTTCGAAGGCCTCGCGCTCGAAGGTGATGGACAGCATGTCCATGTGCATGGGCATGTGGAACATGAACTCGTCGCCACCCTGCAGCACGAAGATGCACTTGTCGTCCGCCGCCCGGCCCTGCACCCGCGCCGCGCCGGGCACGGCCAGCGGCACCGCGAAGCAGATCTGGCCGCGCGGCGCCTCGCCGTGCTGCACCACGCGCTGGTTGATGTGTTCGCGGAAGGCGTGGATGCGGGCGGTGGAGAACTGCGACAGCGCGCACTGCGCGGCGCCGGCCGAGATCTGGCTGTAGGTCTGGCCCCAGCCGTGCACCGATGTGGCGTGCAGGTGCACGTCGTTGAAGCGATCTGTTCGGGTGTTCATGAGACCTCTGGTCAACGTGGTCCGAATGTGGGCATCTGGCGGCCCGTGACGTCGTGATCCCTGGTGCCGCAAGAAGTGTGCCTCTGCCCACCGGCGAGCCGGTACCCGTGCTAACCCGCAGATGCGGGCACCGGGCGTGACAACTTGCTGATTTGGGCTAATGAAGCGCCCGAGGCCCCACCCACACTCGCGTCGACTTCAGCCACCCACCCGAGTGTTCAACATGACCCAGCACCTCAAGCACTTCATCGAAGGCGCGCTCACCGACTCGTCGGACGACGGCCGCCTGGACCTGATCAACCCCGTGGACGAACAGGTCTACGCCACCGCCGCCAGCGGCACCGCGCAGGACGTGGACCGCGCCGTCTCTGCCGCCCACGCGCAGCTGTACGGCGGCGCCTGGAGCAAGCTCAACGGCGGCCACCGCGCGGCGCTGCTGAACAACCTGGCGGCCCTGGTCGAGCGCGACCTGGAGATCCTGGCCGACATGGATGCCCGGGCCATCGGCCGCTCGCGCATGGAGCCGCGCATGATGGACGTGCCCAACGCGGTGTCTCACCTGCGCGCCGCCGCGGGCTGGGCCAACCAGCTGGAGGGCCGCACCATCCCTACCGGCGGCTACATGGGCGTGCGCACGCTCTCCTACACGGTGCGTGAGCCGGTGGGCGTGGTCGCGGCCATCGTGCCCTGGAACGCGCCGCTGATGATCACCACCTGGAAGCTGGCGGCGCTGCTGGCCGCGGGCTGCACCGTCGTCATCAAGCCTTCGGAAGAAACGCCGCAGTCGGCCCTGCACCTGGCTGCGCTGTGCCAGGAAGCGGGCTTCCCCGACGGCGTGGTCAACGTGGTGATGGGCCTGGGCGAGGTGGTGGGCCGCGCCCTGTGCGAACACCCGAAGGTGGCCAAGATCAGCTTCACCGGCAGCCCCGAGGCGGGTGCCGCCATTCAGCGCATCGCCGCACCGCTGTTCAAGCGGGTGACGCTGGAGCTGGGCGGCAAGAGCCCGCAGATCGTGTTCGACGACGCGCGCTTCGATGATGCGGTGCGCGGCTGCGCGATGGGGCTGTTCATCAACCAGGGCCAGGTCTGCGCCGCGGGCTCGCGCATCCTGGTGCAGAAAGGCATCGCCGGCAGGTTCTCGGCCGCGCTGGCGCAGGCGGCGAAGTCGGTCAGCGTGGGCGACCCTTCGCAGGAGGGTGTGCAGATGGGGCCAGTGGCCAAGAAGGCCCAGTACGAGCGGGTGAACCGCTACATCCGCCAGGGCCTGGAAGAAGGCGCCCAGCTGCTGGCCGGCGGCGTGTCGAACACCACCAAGGGCTGGTTCGTGCGGCCCACCATCTTCGGTGGTGCGAACAACCGCATGAGCATTGCGCGCGAAGAGATCTTCGGCCCGGTGGGCACGGTCATCGAGTTCGAGACCGACGAAGAAGCCATTGCCCTGGCCAACGACTCGGCCTACGGCCTGGCGGCCACGGTGTGGACCGGCAGCCTGGAACGCGCACACAAGGTCGCCGGAGCCATGCGTGTGGGCGCGGTCGGGGTGAACTGCTGGAGCCCGCTGGACGCCAACCTGCCTTGGGGCGGCCTGAAGACCAGCGGGATCGGCCGCGAAGGCGGCCTGCCCGGCGCGCTGGCCTACACCGAAGAAAAAGTCATCACCGTGCTGCTGCCCTGAAGCCGCCCTCCCCCTTTCCACCCCGACCTTCACTGGAGAACCCGACATGAAGCACCAAGACAAGTACCCGGCCAGCATGCGCGTGCTGCACTGGCTGATGGCCCTCCTCATCCTGGGCCAGATCTTCGGCGGCTGGTTCATGACGCCCTACGACGAGGCGCGCGAGCCACTGGCCAGCCAGCTCTACTGGTGGCACAAGTCTTTCGGTCTGCTGGCCTTCCTGTTCATCTTCATCCGCCTGACCAACAGGCTGCGCTACGTGCCACCGGAGCTGCCGGCGGGCCTGCCGGCCTTCGACCGCAAGCTCGCGCACTTCGCCCACTGGGCCATCTACTTCCTCATCGTGATGCTGCCGATCACCGGCTACACCTTGTCGAGCACCTTCGAATACAGCGACGGCGTCACCTTCTTCGGCATCCACGTGCCCGAGCTGTTCCCGAAGAACGAGGCCGTGTACGAAGCCGCCGACTGGCTGCACGGCATCCTGGCCTACACCCTGCTCGCGGTGGTCGTGCTGCACCTGGCCGGTGTGATCAAGCACCGCTTCTTTGACAAGAACCCCGACAACGATGTCCTCCACCGCATGCTCTGAGCGCCCCATGTCCCTGCAACTCAACACCTGCCCCCAGGCGCTGGAACTGATCCGCGCACGCGTCTCGACCAGCCACTTCAACCCGGCGTTCGAGATCGACGACGACCTGGTCGCCGACCTCATCGGCTACGCCTGCGAGGCGCCCAGCGCCTACCACCTGCAGAACTGGCGCTTCATCGCGGTCCGCTCGCGCGAGGGGCGGCAGAAGCTGTGCGATCTGGCCTATGGCCAGCACCAGGTGAAGGACGCGGCGGTGACCGTGATCGTGATCGGCACGCTCAACGGCCACGAACGCATCCGCGCCAACCTGCAGCCCCTGGTCGACGCCGGCCACATGGGGCCGGAGGACCTGGAGGCCTGGGCCAGTGACACCCACCGCGGCATGCACGACCGGCCGGCGAAGCAGCGCGACGAGGCCATCCGCTCGGCCTCGCTGGCGGCCATGAACCTGATGACGGCGGCCCAGGCTTTGGGCCTGGCCAGCGCTCCGATGGGCGGCTTCGACGCTGCGGCCGTCAGCGCCGAATTCGGCCTGGTGCCGACCGAGCTGCCGGTGATGCTGGTGGCCATCGGCCGGCCCGCGCCGGGCAACTGGCCGCGCAAGCCACGCCGGCCGGTGGGCGAGGTGCTGTCCTTCGTCTGAGGCCCCGGATTCAACTGAACCGGATGGGCGCGAGCTTCGCGATCAGCTCCGAGCTGGAGCGCACACCCACCTTGGTATAGATGTTCTGCACATGGCTGCGCAGCGTGGGCAGCGAGATGCCCAGGTGCCGGCACAGCGCCTTGTTGCTGATGCCGGTGACCGCAATCTCCACCACGTCCAGCTCACGCGCCGTCAGGTGGAAGCGCGCCGAGAGGCTGGTGCGGCTGATGACGCGGCTGGCCACGTGGATGGCGCCCAGGCTGAACTCCACGAAGGGCTGGACCTTGTTGAGCTCCGCCACCTCGGCCTCGGTGAAGGGCTGCGCGGCGTCGCGCCGCACCAGCGACAGCACCGCAACGATGCGGCCCTGCTGCCGCAGGAACACGTCGCAGTTGTGGAAGTAGCCGTTGGGCTGGTAGAAGCCGGTGTAGATGCCGCTCTGGCGCCATTCGGCATCCGACATCAGCATCGAGTTGGACACCACCGCCGTGTCCTGATCTTCATAGCGCGAGGGGTGCATCGGGTCCTGCGCCCACCAGGTCTCCGAATACTGGCGCAGCATGGTGTCCAGCTGTGCGTGCGAGGCGCTGTCCTGCTGCAGCTGTACCCAGGGCACGTAGATGAAAAAACGGATGCCGTCCACCGGCATCAGCCGGTGAACCAGGGCGAACAGCGCCCGTTTGAAATCGTCCGAGACATCCGACTGGGTGTTCACCCCGTGTGCTCCGTGTTCATGACGCCACCGGACCGGCGAGGCCCGGTGGCGTTGGCCGCGGCCTCAGAACTGGCTCTCGGGCAGGTGCACCGTGAGACCGTCCAGATCCGCATTCAACGCGATTTGACAACACAAGCGGCTGGCCGGGTTGTCGGCAGCGGCCGATTCCAGCATCGCGCTTTCCATGGCTTCCGGTGCCGGCAGCTTGCCGACCCAGCTGGGGTCCACATGGCAGACGCAGGTGGCGCAGGAGCAGAAGCCCCCGCACTCGCCCACGATGCCGGCGATGTGGTTGTCCACGGCCGCCTGCATGAGCGAGGTGCCGGGCGCGGCCTGCACGGTGGTGGCCTGTTGCAGGTGGTCGATGAAGGTGATGGTGATCATGGTGTGGCGGGTTGAAGGGTGGGGAGCCAGCGGGCGAGGTCCTGCGACTCGTCGGCCAGGGCGGCGGCGGGAATCTCGGCGGCGGCGGCGACCAGCTTTTTGCCGAGCATGAAGTCCTTGGGCCGGTTGACGCAGTCCACGGCCAGCAGGCGGCTGCCAGCCAGGTAGTACACGGAAAAGCTGCGGCCATGGCGGCTGTCGCCGCGGACCACGGCCTGGTCGTGGCCCTGCGACAGGCCGGCCATCTGCAGCTTGAGGTCGTACTGGTCGGACCAGAACCAGGGCTGCGCCTGGTAGGCCACCGGCTTGCCGCACAGCGTGGCCGCCGCGCAGCTGGCCTGGGCCATGGCGTGCGGCACCGACTCCAGCCGCATGGAGCGGCCATGGACCTCGCTGAAGAACTCGGTGCAATCGCCGGCCGCAACGATGAGCGGGTCGCTGGTCTGCGCGAAGGCGTTGACGCGGATGCCGTTGCCAACGTCCAGCCCCGCAGCCGTGGCCAGCTCCACGTTGGGCTGCACGCCGATGCCGACGATCACCAGGTCCGCCGGGAAGCTCTCGCCGTCTTCGCACTGCACCGCCGTGACCGCGGTGTCGCCGAGCATGCGTTGCACGCTTTTGCCGCAGCGGATGTCCACGCCCTCTTCGGTGTGCACGCGCTGGTAGAAGGCCGAGACCTCGGCGCTGGTCACGCGCTGCAGCAAGCGCGGCATGGCTTCGAGCAGGGTCACGGACAGACCGAGCTGGCGCAGACCGGCGGCGGTTTCCAGGCCGATGTAGCCACCGCCCACCATCACCACGCGCCGGCCAGCACTGGCAGCGGCATGGGTCTTGATGCGGTCCAGGTCGGCGAGCGTGCGCAGGTAGAAGACGCCGGGCAGACCGGCCCCGGGCACCGGCAGCTCGCGCACGCGCGCGCCCAGCGTGAGCGCCAGCGCGCTGTAGTCCAGCACCTC
>CAMLQP010000132.1 GCA_946482115.1 uncultured Comamonadaceae bacterium | reverse complement strand
GGGCGACCTGCATGATTTCCTTGGTGATGCCCTGGATCTTGATGTCCATCTGCAGCGCGGTCACACCGTTGGTGGTGCCGGCGACCTTGAAGTCCATGTCGCCCAGGTGGTCCTCATCGCCCAGGATGTCGGTCAGCACCGCGAAGCGGTTGCCGTCCTTGATCAGGCCCATGGCGATACCGGCCACGTGCGCCTTCATGGGCACGCCGGCATCCATCAGCGCCAGGCAGCCGCCGCAGACGGAAGCCATGGACGAGGAGCCATTGGACTCGGTGATCTCGGACACCACGCGGATGGTGTAGGGGAAATCTTCCTTGCTCGGCAGCGCGGCGACCAGCGCGCGCTTGGCCAGACGGCCATGGCCGATCTCGCGACGCTTGGGGCTGCCCACGCGGCCGGTTTCGCCGGTGGCGAAGGGGGGCATGTTGTAGTGCAGCATGAAGCGGTCTTCGAACTCGCCGGCCAGCGCGTCGATGCGCTGGGCGTCGCGGTCGGTGCCCAGGGTGGCGACCACCAGGGCCTGCGTCTCGCCACGGGTGAACAGGGCCGAGCCGTGGGTGCGCGGCAGCACGCCGTTGCGGATCTCGATGGCACGCACGGTGCGGGTGTCGCGACCGTCGATGCGGGGCTCGCCGGCCAGGATCTGGCCGCGCACGATCTTGGCCTCGATCTCGAACAGCAGGCCTTCCACGGCCACGCTGTCGAACTCGACGCCCTCGGCCTTGAGGCCAGCCATCACGTCGGCGTAGGCGGCGCGGCAGGCCTGGGTGCGTGCCTGCTTGTTGCGGATCTGGTAGGCGGCTTCCAGCTTGGCCTGGGCCAGTGCGCCGACCTTGGCGATCAGGGCCTCGTCCTTGGCCGGGGGCTGCCAGTTCCACTCGGGCTTGCCAGCTTCACGCACCAGCTCGTTGATGGCGGCGATGGCGATGGCGCCCTGTTCGTGGCCGAACACCACGCCACCCAGCATCACTTCCTCGCTCAGCTGGTCGGCTTCCGATTCGACCATCAGCACGGCGGCCTGGGTGCCGGCCACGACGAGGTCGAGCTGCGAGTTCTGGCGCTCGGTCTGACCGGGGTTGAGCACGTACTGGCCGTTGATGTAACCCACGCGCGCGGCGCCGATGGGGCCATTGAACGGAATGCCGGAGACGGCCAGCGCCGCGCTGGTGGCGATCAGGGCGGCGATGTCGGCGTCCACTTCCGGGTTCAGCGACACGGTGTGGATGACCACCTGCACTTCGTTGAAGAAGCCTTCGGGGAACAGCGGGCGGATCGGGCGGTCGATCAGGCGGCTGGTCAGCGTCTCGAGCTCGCTCGGGCGGCCTTCACGCTTGAAGAAGCTGCCGGGGATCTTGCCGGCGGCGTAGGTCTTCTCGATGTAGTCGACGGTCAGCGGGAAGAAGTCCTGACCGGCCTTGGCTTCGGTCTTGGCGACCACGGTGGCCAGCACCACGGTGCCGTCCATGTCGAGCAGCACGGCGCCGCTGGACTGGCGGGCGATCTCGCCGGTTTCCATGCGGACCGTGTGCTGGCCCCACTGGAAGGTCTTGGTGACTTTGTTGAACATGCTCATGGTTATCTCCTGTGGCATTACTCGAAAACGGGGCGCCTGAGGCGGCGCCCGAAGCCCGGAGTCACCACGTGCAGAACACGATGCCATTCCAGCGGAACTGGCCCTGTCCAGGCCCGTTGGAATGACACAGCTTCGCTCTGCGTGCGGCTTTCTCCGAAGAATTCAAGCGAAAAACGCCTGAGCCAGCGAACCAACCCAGGCGTTTTGTCGCATGAGACCGCGCAAACTTACTTGCGCAGGCCCAGTTTGGCGATCAGGGCGACGTAACGGTCGGAATCCTTGGACTTGAGGTAGTCCAGCAGCTTGCGACGGCGGCTCACCATCTTCAGCAGACCGCGACGGCCGTGGTGGTCCTTGGCGTGGGTCTTGAAGTGGGGGGTCAGTTCGTTGATGCGCGCGGTCAGGATGGCGACCTGCACTTCGGGGCTGCCGGTGTCGTTGGCGGCGCGAGCGTTGGCCGCGATGACTTCGGCCTTGATGGATTGAGCAATCATGGTTCTTCCTTCAGGGGTGACATGCGTCCCGCTGCAGCCATTGCCATAGCCGCCACGGGCGTGAACGCTGTCCCGAAACGGGGCAGCAACCGGGCATTATAGCCGCAACCAGCTACCCAGACGCCCCACCCCCTCCAGCAGGCGCTGCGGGTCGCGGCTGGCGAAGCACCAGCGCAGCCAGCCGGCCGCCTCGGGGCCGAAGGCGCTGCCGGGGGCCAGGCCCAGGCCGGCCTCGCGCACCAGGCGCTTGGCGGTGTCCAGGCAGTCGTCCCGGCCTTCCAGCCGGAAGAAGGCGTACATGCCGCCCAGCGGCGTGGCCACCGATACGCCCGGCAGGGCCTGCAACGCGGGAACCAGGGTATCGCGGCAGGCTTTCAGCCGGCCCACCAGCCCCGGAGTCACCTCGTCGGTGCGCTGCAGCGCCAGCGTGGCCGCGCGCTGCACGAACACGGGTGCGCAGGAGGTGTTGAACTCGATCAGCTTGCCCACAGGCGTGGTCAGCGCGGGCGGCAGCACCAGCCAGCCCAGGCGCCAGCCAGTCATGAGGAAACTCTTGGAGAAGCTGTGGGCGACGATCAGGCGGTCGTCCGGCTCGGCGATGTCCAGGAAGCTCGGCGCACAGCCGTTGGGCGACCCGGCGTAGTAGAGCCGCTCGTAGACCTCGTCGGCCAGCACCCAGGTGCCGGTGCGGCGGCAGTGATCGAGGATGGCGCGCTGCTCGTCGGCCGAGAGCGTCCAGCCCGTGGGGTTGTTGGGCGCATTGACCACCAGCATCCTGGTCGCCGGGGTGATGGCGTCGAGCAGCCGGTCGAGATCCAGCCGCCAGGCGCCCTGCGCATCCACGAACAGCGGCACGCGCCGCACGCGGGCGCCCATGATTTCGGGCTGGGCGACGATGTTGGGCCAGACCGGCACCACGGCCACCACCTCGTCGCCCGCATCCACCACGGCCTGGCTGGCCAGCATCAGGGCGTTGACACCGCCCGAAGTGACGGCCAGACGGCCGAACCAGTGGTCCGCCGGGCGCGACGGGTGCAGCCGTGCGGTGTAGCCGGCCAGCGCCTCGCGCAGCTCGGGCAGGCCGAGGTTGTGCGAATAGAAGGTCTCGCCCTCGCGCAGCGAGGCGGCGGCGGCCTCGCGGATGAAACCGGGCGTGACCTCGTCGCTCTCGCCGAACCAGAACTTCAGCACGTCGGTGCGGCCCAACCCTTCATTGGCGACCTCGCGGATGCGCGAGCCCTCCAGCCCGGCGATCACCGGCCTCACGGACGCACCATGTTGCAGCTGTGCGGCATCTCGGCCTGCTCGGGCTTGACCGAACGCACCACGCGAAAGCCGTACCCCGAGCCCTCGACGTCGAACTTCACGCCGGGCGTGCCCACCTTGTCCATCACCGCCACCGCCAGCGGCTGCTGGAACTGGTGATCGGCCGCACGCATGCGGGCGCTCTGGCCGGCAAAGCTCACTTCGGTCTTCTCCAGCGCGGTGGCCACGGCCTTGGCGTCGGTGCTGCCGGCGCGCTCGATGGCCTGGGCCAGCGACTCGATCATGAGCTGCATGCGCATGTGCACGTAGTCGTCCTCGGGCTTGGGAAACCGCTGGCGGAACGACTGGTAGAAGGCCTCGGACTCGCGCGAGGTCACATTTGGGAACCAGTCGGCCACCGCGATCACCTTGCCGATGCCCGCATCGCCGATGGCGGCGGGTGCGCCCAGCGCGTTGCCGTAGAAGGTGTAGAACGAGCCCTCGAAACCGACTTCGCGCGCGGCCTTGACCAGCAGCGTCAGGTCGTTGCCCCAGTTGCCGGTCAGCACCGCCTGGGCGCCGCTGGCCTTGATCTTGGTGGCGTAGGGCAGGAAGTCCTTCACGCGGGCCATGGGGTGCAGCTCGTCGCCGACGATCTTCACGTCCGGACGCTGGGCCGCCAGCTGGCGGCGCGCCTCCTTCAGCACGGCCTGGCCGAAGCTGTAGTCCTGGCCGATCAGGTAGATGTTCTTCAGCGCCTTGTCGTCCTTGACCATGCCCATGAGCGCGTTCATGCGCATGTCGGCGTGGGCGTCGAAGCGGAAATGCCAGAAGCTGCACTTCTCGTTGGTCAGGATGGGGTCGACCGCCGAGTAGTTCAGGAACACCACCTGGCGCTGCGGCTCGCGCTCGTTGTGCTTGTTGATGGCGTCGATGAGTGCGGCGGCCGTGGCCGAGGAATTGCCCTGGGTGACGATGGTGGTGCCGGCGTCGATGGCGGCCCGCAACGCCGACAGCGCCTCCTCGTTCTGGCCCTTGCTGTCGTAGCGCACCAGCGCCAGCGGGCGGTTGCCCCCTTGCGCGGCCGGCAGCTTGACGCCGCCGCGTGCGTTGACACGCTCCACGGCCCAGGCCAGGTTGCGGAACACCGCCTCGCCGGTGTTGGCGAACGGGCCGGAAAGGCCCTCGATCATGGCGATGCGGACCGGCGGCGCGGCGGTCTGGGCGGTGGCGGTGAACGAAAGGACGGCCAGCGCCGCCGCGGCGGTCCGGCCCAGCCGGCGAAAGCCCGGAAAAAGTTGTCTCATGCTGATCAGGGATTCAAGGGAACAACGTCACCACTGTCACATAGGCGACACGAAAGAAGGAGTTTAGGTCAGTTCGGCCAGCGGCCAGCGGGGCCTCACATCGAAGTGATAGACCTGATTGAATCGGGCCAGCCCGGCCTGCAGCCGCATGCCGGCGGCCAGGGCGATCATGGCGCCGTTGTCGGTGCACAGGTGCAGTTCGGGGTAGTGCACGCGCACCCCGCGCCGCGCGCAGGCGGCGTCGAGCTGCTCGCGCAGCGCGCGGTTGGCGCCCACGCCGCCAGCCACCACCAGGCGGCCGAGGCCGGTCAGCGCCAGCGCGGCCAGGGACTTCTTCACCAGCACCTCGACGATGGCCGCCTGGGTGGAGGCCGCGATGTCGGCGCGTGTCGCTTCGCTCAGCGGCGACTGCTTCTTCACGGTCGTCAGCACAGCGGTCTTGAGGCCGGCAAAGGAAAAATCGAGGTCGCCGCTGTGCAGCAGCGGGCGCGGCAGCCTGAAGGCCTGCGGGTCGCCCGATTCGGCCAGCCGCGAGAGCGCCGGCCCGCCCGGGTAGCCCAGGCCCAGCAGTTTGGCCGATTTGTCGAAGGCCTCGCCGGCGGCGTCGTCTATGGTCTCACCCAGCAGCTCGTAGCGACCCACGCCGTCCACCCGCATCAGCTGGGTGTGCCCGCCCGAGACCAGCAGCGCCACGAACGGGAATTCCGGCGGATCGGCGCTCAGGAACGGCGACAGCAGGTGCCCTTCGAGGTGGTGCACGCCCAGCACCGGCTTGCCCAGGGCGGCCCCCATGGCGCAGGCCACGCCTGCGCCCACCAGCAGCGCACCGGCCAGGCCGGGGCCGCGCGTGAAGGCCACCAGATCGACGCCCGCCAGATTGGTACCGGCCTGGGTCAGCACCTCGCGGGTGAGCGGCAGCACGCGCCGGATGTGGTCGCGGCTGGCCAGTTCGGGCACCACGCCGCCATAGGCCTGATGCATGGCGATCTGGCTGTGCAGCGCCTGGCCGAGCAGGCGCGGCGTGGCGGCGCCGCCCGCGTCCACCAGGGCCACGCCGGTCTCGTCGCAGGAGGATTCGATGCCCAGCACTTTCATGGGCGGCAAGTGTAAGCGGCACGGTTGTTGCTGGATGCGTCCGGCCATGCCCTCCAGCCTCCGCTTCCTCACCGCCGCGCGCCGCTGCGAGATCGACGATCTGCTACACCTCGCGCAGACGGCGGAGCTGGTGCGCGTGTGCGCGCGGCTGATCCACGAACTGCAGCGCGAGCGCGGCGTGAGCAACCTCTACCTGGGCTCCGGCGGCGCGCGCTTCGCCGGCGCCCGGGCCGTGCAGCTGGCCGAGACCGACCGCGTGCTGGCCGAACTGCGGGCAACCTTCGAGACGCTGGACGACCGGCCCGAGGGCCTGCTCCAGGGCGCGCGCCTGTTCAGCCGCCTGGCCTACGCCTTCCAGGGGCTGGACGCGCTGACCGCGCTGCGCGACCGCGTCGCCACGCTGGCCTGGGACACCGGGCGCGCCACCGCCGCCTACAGCCGGCTGGTGGCCGCCTGGCTCGCGGTGGTGTTCGAAGCCGCCGACCGCGCCGGCGAACCCGAGATATCGCGCCTGCTGGTGGCGCTGTTCAACCTGATGCAAGGCAAGGAATTCGCCGGCCAGGAACGGGCCTGCGGCGCCGCCCTGTTCGCCGCCGGCCGTGCCGACGAGGCGCAGCGCCAGCGCCTGCTGCACCTCATCGAGTCGCAGGAGCGCTGCCTCCAGGTGTTCGCCGACTTCGCCGGGCCCGCGCGCGCCACCCAGCTGCGCCAGGGCCTGGCGCCTGCCCCCCTGGCCGAGCTGGAACGGCTGCGCCGCCTGATCGCCGCCAGTGCGGACGGTGGCGTGCTGGACACCGGCCTGAGCCTGCCCTGGTTCGAACACTGCACCACGCGCATGGACGCGATGAAGGGCGTGGAGGATGGCCTGTCCGACGACCTGCTGGCGCTGTGCAGCCGCCGCACCGACGCCGCGCGCGCCGAGCTGCAGGACCATCTCGACATCAGCGGCCAGCTGGATACCGGCGCCGGCACCGCCTTCTTCGACGCCCCCGAGGCACCGCCTGCGGCCCAGCAGTCCATGGGGACGCCGCTGGAGCGCTCCATCCTCGATCTGGTGCAAGCCCAGGCCGTGCGCCTGCAGGCCATGGCGGACGAGCTGGAGACGGCGCGCGCCAGCCTCAACGAGCGCAAGCTGATCGAGCGCGCCAAGGGCCTGCTGATGGCACACCGCCAGCTGAGCGAGGACGAGGCCCACAAGACCTTGCGCACCATGGCAATGAACCAGAACCGCCGGCTGGTGGACGTGGCCGAGGCCCTGCTGTCCATGGCCGCCGTGCTGCCCGCCCGCCACTGACGCACCACCATGCTGCAGCGCACCATCCAGGTGCGCCGGAACGGGGCTGCGGCAGCGGCAATGGCCACTTTCCCGGGGGAAAACCGGCTGGCACGCTACCTGCTTTATGTTGGCCGGGCCAGTCGCCAAGGGCGGTGACAGGTTTCTCGTCTGACCGACACAGGACAACGGCGTCCATTCCCCGATCGCGCAGTGGCGCGGCAGTGGAGTGGCCGCCGTTTTTGTTTTTCCACGCCAGGAGTTGAGCATGACCCCCACGACCCCCAATCCCGCCCCCACCTCGGGCACGCGGCGCGACTTCATCAAGACCACCGCCGCCGGCACGGCCCTGTTCTCCAGCCTGGGCCACCACGGGGCCTGGGCCGCCGGCTCCGACGCGCCCGAGAAAAAGGAGGTCAAGATCGGCTTCATCCCGCTGACCGACTGCGCCAGCGTGGTCATGGCCTCGGTGCTGGGCTTCGACAAGAAATACGGCGTGACCATCGTCCCCAACAAGGAAGCCAGCTGGGCCGGCGTGCGCGACAAGCTGGTGAACGGCGAACTGGACTTTGCCCACGTGCTCTACGGCCTGGTCTATGGGGTGCACCTGGGCACCGCCGGTCCCAAGAAGGACATGGCCGTGCTGATGAACCTGAACAACAACGGCCAGGCCATCACCCTCTCCAAGGCCCTGGCCGACAAGGGTGCGGTGGACGGCCCATCCCTGGCCAAGCTCATGGCCAGCGAGAAGCGCGAATACACGTTTGCGGGCACCTTCCCCACCGGCACCCACGCGATGTGGATGCACTACTGGCTGGCGGCTGCGGGCATCAACCCGCTGTCGGGCGCCAAGCTCATCACCGTGCCGCCGCCGCAGATGGTGGCCAACATGCGCGTGGGCAACATGGA
>CAMLQP010000131.1 GCA_946482115.1 uncultured Comamonadaceae bacterium | reverse complement strand
GGCGAGCAGAGCGGCCTGGGTGTGCGCGCGCAGAAGGCCGTGCAGCGCCTGTGCGCCGCGCTGGGCGCCACGGCCTACGCCGAAACCTTCCCCTCGCGCTCGGAGCGCGGCCAGGGCCTGCCGGCGTTCGATCGCTTGCCGTACTTCCCCGAGCCCGCCCGCGAGGTGCTGGACCCGGCCGATCTGGTGGTGCTGGTGGGCGCGCTGCCGCCGGTGACCTACTTCGGCTACGAGGGCCATCCCAGCCTGCTGGTGCCGGCCGAGCGCCTGCTGACGCTGGCGGCGGTGGGCGACGACGCCGCCACGCGCCTGGAGCAGGTGGCCGAGCTGCTGGGCGCGGCCGAGGTGGCCATGCCCGTCGCTGTGCTCAATCCGCCGGAAGAGGGCCCGCTGACGCCGGCGCGCATCGCGCTGGCCCTGGCCAACGAGCTGCCCGAGCGGGCCATCGTCTCGGTCGAAGGCGGCACCTGCGGCTACCCGTTCTACGCGGTGTCGGCCGCCGCCCGACCGCACACCACGCTCACCAACACCGGCGGTGCCATCGGCCAGGGCCTGCCCGTCGCCATGGGCGCGGCCATCGCCTGCCCGGACCGAAAAGTCGTGGCCCTGCTGTCGGACGGCAGCACGCAGTACACGATCCAGACCCTCTGGTCGCTGGCGCACGAGCACCTGGACGTGGTGGTGCTGATCGCCGCCAACCACCAGTACGCCATCTTGCGCAACGAGCTGCGCCGCGGTGGCGCGGTGCTGGGCGAGCGCGCGGCGCAGATCACGAGCCTGGACAAGCCCCGCATCGACTGGGTGACCCTGGCCCAGTCCTACGGCGTGCTCGGCGGGCGCGCCAGCACCAGCAGCGAACTCACGGCCTTGCTGCAGCAGGCCTTCGCGAAGCGCGGCCCGATGCTGATCGAGATGGCGCTGTAGAGCGGCCCATCCCCTCATTACCCGAGGCCGGCAAGGCGCCGGCCTTCCCCAAACCCCTGAAGGAGACGTTGTGGATCTGAATCTCAAAGGCAAGGTCGCGGTCGTGACCGGTGGCAGCCTCGGCATTGGCCGGGCGGTGACGGAAGCGCTGGCGCGCGAAGGCGTGCGCGTGGCCATCGTGGCGCGCAGCAAAGGCGCGCTGGAAGAGGCAGCGCGCGAGATCTCCGAAGCCACCGGCGTCGAGATCCTGGCCGCGCCGGCCGACGTCAGCAAGACCGACCAGGTGCAGGCCATGATGGACATGGTGGCCAAGCACTTCGGGCGCATCGACATCCTGGTCAACGGCGCCGCCCACCCGGGTGGCCTGGTGCGCTCGGAGATCGAGAACGCCGACCCCGAAGGCCTGCTCGAAGACATCAACATCAAGGTGGTGGGCTACATGCGCTGCGCCAAGGCGGCGGCCGCCCACATGAAGGCCAACGGCTTCGGCCGGATCATCAACATCGGCGGTCTCACCGGCCGAGGCAGCAAGCAGCTCTCGGGCATGCGCAACGTGGCCATCTGCCACCTGACCAAGACCCTGTCCGACCAGCTCGGCCCCTCGGGCATCACGGTCAACGTGGTCCACCCCGGGGTCGTCGAGACGCCGCACATCCACGAGCTCTACGCCAAGGAAGCCAAGCTGCAGGGGCTGACCCCCGAGCAGGTGGAAGCCAACTACGCCAAGGTCACGCCGATCCGCCGCGTGCTGCAGCCCAACGAGATCGCCGACACGGTGCTTTTCCTCGCTTCCGAGCGCGCCGGCGCCATCACCGGCGAGTCCATCGCAGTGGACGGCGGCATCACGCGCGGCATCTTCATCTGACACACCCCACAGGAGCAGCAACATGAACGGAACCATTCTGGTGGGCACCGCAGGCCAGGGCATCCTGCGCAGCATCGACGACGGCGCCACCTGGCACCGCCTGGGCCTGAAAGAGGCGATCGAATTCGACGGTGTGGTGCGCAGCCTCGCGGTCGACCCGTCCGATCCGTCGCGCGTGCTCGCTGGCGCGGACGCCGGCCTGTGCATCAGCGTGAACGGCGGCGGGCACTTCAAGCGGGTGGACTCGCCCATGAACCAGCAGACCGTCTGGGCCATCGCCTTCGATCCGACGAACCCGAAGATGGTCTACGCCGGCACCGGCGCACCGTCGCGGGCGCGCATGTACCGCTCGAAGGACGGTGGCCTGTCGTGGGAACAGCTGAATATCGAGCTGCCCGAGTTCTGCCAGGGCGTGAACCGCCCGCGCATCCTGACCATCTGCGTCAACCCGGTGCGCAGCGGCGAGGTGTGGTTCGGTGTGGAAGAGGGCGGTGCCTGGCGCAGCGCCGACTGTGGCGACACCTGGGAGCGCGTTGACAGCCCCGAAAGCACCATCAGCAACTCCGACATCCACGCCATCGCGGTGCTGCCACCGGCGGACGGTGTGCCGCAGAAGAACCTGGTGCTGACGGTGAACTCGGTCTACACCAGCACCGACGACGGCCAGACCTGGTCGGGCAAGGCCTCGAAGGAACGCTTCGACGGCATGTACTACACGCGCACGGTGCAGGTGGTGGACGCCGCCGGCAGCACCCTGCTGCTGGCCATCGGCGACGGCACGCCCGGCACGCGCACCCGCATCTACCGCTCGGAAGACCGCGGCGAGACCTGGGCGCCCGCGCTGCTGCACACCGCGCCGAACTCGACGGTGTGGGCCTTCGGCGGTCATGCCTCCGACCCGTCGCTGCTGTTCGCCGGCACCAAGTACGGCCACCTGCTGCGCTCCATGGACGGCGGCAAGAGCTGGTTCAAGGAGTGGCGCGACTTCAGCGAGATCACCTCGGTCGCCTGGACGCCCTTCGTGGCGCCGGTGAAGGCCCACCCGCAATCCATCAACTGAAGGAGCGGGACATGAGCATGGCATCCATCAACGTCAAACCGCGCGTCCTGCGCACCCACCTCGCGCTCTACGTCAAGGACCCCGAAGCCAGCGCCCGCTGGTACGCGGACGTGCTGGACATGGAGGTCACCGCGCGCGAGCCGCGCTGGGTCTTCATGTCCTTCGGCAAGAAGCACCACGACATCGCCCTGATCAAGGCCGACCCGGCCGTGTTGCGCGCCATGCAGATCGGCGAAATCAACATGCAGCACTACGGCCTGGAGATCGACGGCGACCTCGACGAGCTGCGACGCCTCTACGGCATGTTGCTGGCCAAGAACGTGCCCGTGGTGAAGACCACCGACCACAAGGTCGGCTACGGCCTGTACTTCACCGACCCCGACGGCCACCGCTTCGAGTTTTTCCTCGAAACCGTGCACGACGACGAAGAAGGCAAGCGGGTGCTGGGCCAATACAACGCGCCCAGCGACCCCTTCGACCTGCAGCCCCTCTGATCCCTTTCTCCCCGAGAGCACCCACCATGACAACCCCGAATTTCGGCATCTTTCACATCCGCAAGTGGTTCCTGCAGGTGGAGGACAACCTGGCCGGCGAGACCGGCGCCCCCGCGGACGGCGCGCTACTGCGCAAGATCGTCATCGCCGCCTGCATCCACAACCCCTACGCCGGCCGCTACGAGCAGGACCTGAGCGCCTGGATCGAAGGCTCGCCCGAACTGGGCCGCGAGTTCGGCCGCCGCATCCAGGAGGCGGCCGGCCCCCAGAAGATCGAGAGCTACGGCAAGGCCATCCTGGTCGGGCTGGACGGCGAGTACGAACACGGCAACGCGCTGCTCACCAACCCCGCGGCCGACCCGATCCGCGTGGCCCTGGGCGGCGGCAAGGCCTGGGTGCCGTCCACCGGCAAGCGCGGCGTGCCCGGCACGGTGCTCGACATCCCGCTGGCCTACAAGGACGCGCTGTATGTGCGCTCGCACTACGACACCGTCAGCGCCAGCTTCAACGACGCGCCCAACCGCGACGAGGTGCTGGTGTGCTGGGCCTTCGCCACGCGCGGCCGGCTGAATGCGCGCCTGGGCGGCCTCAAGGCCGCCGACGCCAAGGGCCTGGACGGTCTGGTCTGAACACCACCATGGAGCGCAGCGACCACACCGTGACCACCGCCGGCCTGCGTCTGCACGTGACGCAGTGGGGCGCGCCGACGGCCCGACCGGTCGTGATGCTGCACGGCATCCGTGGCTACGCCGAGACCTTCGCCGCGGTCGCGGCGGCCCTGCAGCCCGAGTGCCGTGTCATTGCTTTCGACCAGCGCGGTCGCGGCACGTCCGACTGGGACCTGCAGCACAACTACTACACCGACGCCTACGTGAACGATCTGGCTGCGGTGGTCGAGGCGCTCGGACTGGAGCGCTTCGATCTGCTGGGTCATTCCATGGGCGGCATCAACGCCATCGTCTATGCCTCCAGGTATCCGTCGAAGGTGAACCGCCTGCTGGTGGAAGACGCGGGGCCGGGCGCCTTCGAGGCCAGCCCGGGCGCCATCCGCATCCGCCGCGAGCTGGCCACCACGCCCGGCCACTTCGCCACCTGGGACGAGGCGCGCGACTTCATGCGCGCGCTGCGCCCCAGCGTGACGGAAGAAGCCCGCGAACAGCGCCTGAAAAGCATGCTGCGCCCCGCCGATGGCGGCGGCTTCACCTGGCAGTACGACCACGTGGGCATCGCCGCCACGCGCCTGAACCCCGACCCGGCCCGGGTGGTGGACCTGCGGCCACATGTGGCGGCGCTGGCCTGCGAGACCCTGGTGGTGCGGGGCGGCAACTCCGACTACCTGCAGCCCGAAATGGTCGACGAGATGCGGCGCCTGAACCCGCGCATCCGCAGCGCCGTGGTGCCCGGCGCCGGCCACTACATCCACGACGACCAGCCCGCGCTGTTCCACCAGCTGGCGCGCGATTTCCTGCTCCCCACCCACTGACCCCATGCTCCACGAACTCAGAACCTACACCCTGGTGCCCGGCGGCGTGCGCGAGTACCTGCGCCTCTACAACGAGGCCGGCCGCGCCGTGCAGACCGAGCTGCTGGGCCGCCTGGTCACGCTCATGCAGCCCGAGAGCGGCGATCTCAACCAGCTGATCTACATCTGGGCCTTCGACGACTACGAAGACCGCCGCCAGCGCCGCGCCCGGCTGATGGCCGACGAGCGCTTTGCCGCTTTTCGCAAGTCGGTGCGCCACCTGCTGGTGCGGCAGGAAAGCCAGCTGCTGATCCCGGCCTGAACACCCTTTGGGGGAGACAACACGATGAACACAACCACAAGCACCGAGGTGCTGGTCGTCGGCGCAGGCCCGGTCGGCGTGTCGATGGCCAACCTGCTGGGCCACTACGGCGTGAAGACGCTGGTGGTGGACCGCAGCCCCCAGGTGCTGGACTTTCCACGCGCCGTGGGTCTGGACGACGAGGCGCTGCGCACCTTCCAGGCCGTGGGCCTGGCCGAGACCATGCTGCGCGACATGATCCAGAACGTGCCCATGCGCATGTACACGGCCGACAAGCGCTGCTTCGCCGAGATCCTGCCCAGCACGCGCGAGTTCGGCTGGTTCCGCCGCAACCTGTTCTCCCAACCGCTGGGTGAACAGACGCTGCGCAAAGGCCTGGCGCGCTACCCGCACGTCACCACGCGGCTCGGCGTGGCGCTGCAGTCCATCGAGCAGGATGCGGAGGGCGTGACCGCGGTGCTGCAGGCCGAGGACGGCAGCACCTCCACCGTGCGAGCGCAGTACCTGGTGGGCGCCGACGGCGCGCGCAGCACGGTGCGCGAAGGCCTGCTGAAGATTCCGTATGAAGGCCAGACCCACCCCAACAAGTGGGTGGTGATCGAGTGCGACCAGGACCCGCTGGACGCGCCCTACACGGCGCTGCACTGCGAGCCGCGCAGGCCCTATGTCTGCCTGCGCCTACCGTATGGCTTGCGGCGCTGGGAGTTCATGCTCTTCCCCGGCGAGGACGGCGAGCAGATGCTCGCGCCCGACAAGGTGCAGGACCTGCTGCGCAACCACGTGGCCGACCCCAGCCGGCTCAACGTGATCCGTGCACGGGTGTACACGCACAACTCGCGGGTCGCCAAATCGTTCGTGGCCGGGCGCGTCTGCATCGCGGGCGACGCGGCCCACATCACGCCGCCGTGGATCGGGCAGGGGCTCAACGCCGGCTTGCGCGACGCCTTCAACCTCTCGTGGAAGCTGGCCTGGATCGTCCAGGGCCGCATGAAGCCCGAGCTGCTGCAGAGCTACCACGACGAGCGCCACGCCCACACCAAGGCCATGATCGACCTGGCCGACCTGTTCGGCGCGGTGCTGTCGCAGCGCAACCGCTTCGTGGCCTGGATGCGCGACAAGTTCTTCCTCTCCATCCGCAACGTGCCCAAGTTCCGGGACTACGTGCTGCAGATGAAGTTCAAGCCCATGCCGCGGTTTTCCACCGGTGTGGTGCTCAACAGCGGCAAGGCCGCGCAGGACGAACTGGTGGGCCGCATGTTCATCCAGCCCAACATCGAACGCCTGACGGGTGAATGCCAGAAGCTGGACGACGTGATCGGCGGTCGCTTTGCGCTGCTGTCCTGGCGCGGCGATCCGCTGGCGCAGGCCCCCGCCGAGCTGCTGAACCAGCTGCGGGCCCTGGGCTGCAGCCGCCTGGTGGGCGTGCGCGCCCGCAGCGGTGCCAGCGAACCGGGCATGTCCGCGGCCGGCCCCGAGGTGACCGTGGTGCAGGACCTGGAAAACGAGCTGCAGCTGTGGTTCCAGAAGCGGAACGTGGACTGGGTGCTGCTGCGGCCGGACCGCTTCGTGGCCGCCGCCGGCCTGGCCGCCGACGCGCCTGCGCAGCTGCGCCGGTTCTGCGATCTCGTGCTGCCCGCGTCCGCCTTCGTGGCCCTACCCCTGAGCAGCGCCCCAGCCCCCGTGACCGCAGAAGCACCGGTGGCGGGGTGACACGGCTTTCATTCCATCAACCAACCAAAAGGACGATCCCCATGAACCTCTTCAAAACGTGCGTGCTGGGCAGTGTGATGCTGGTGGCGGGCCTGGGCGGCGCCCATGCCCAGGCCTGGACCTCGTCCACCGTGCGCATCGTGGTGCCGTACCCGGCCGGGACCGAACCCGATGTGCTGGCACGCGACCTCGGCAACGCCCTGTCCAAACAGACCGGCAAGACCTTCGTGGTGGACAACAAGCCCGGCGCCAACTCGATCATCGGCACCGACGCGGTGGCGAAGGCCGAACCCGACGGCGCCACGCTGTTGATGGTGGACCGGCTGGCCCTGGTGACCAACCCCATGCTGTATTCCAAGCTGCCGTACAAGTGGGAAGAGGCGGTCAAGCCCGTGACCGACCTGGCGCGGGTGAACCTGATGATCGGCGTTCGCGCCGGCCTGCCGGTCAAGACCTTCGGCGAACTGGTGTCCTACGCCAAGGCCAATCCGGGCAAGCTCAATGTGGGCACCGGTGGCAACGGCCACGTGACGCACATCGGCATGGAAATGCTGGCCAAGGCACACGGCTACACCCAGACCTACGTTCCCTACAAGGGCATCGGTCCGGCCATCACCGGCCTGGCCGGCGGCGAGGTGGATGCGGTGATCGCCGGTGGCGTGGCGCTGGCAGCGCAGGCCAAGTCCGAGCGCGTGCGCCTGCTGGCCATTGGCGACGAGCAGCGTGCGGCCTTTGCGCCCGAGGTGCCCACCCTCACCGAGGCCGGCGGCAAGTCGGGTTCGATCCCGTCCACGGTGTTCGCGCTGTTCGCACCGGGCAAGGTGCCCGACGCGGTCATCACACAGATCCACCAGGCGGTGGTCCAGGCCGTGGCCGGTTCACCAATGAAGGCCAACTACGCCGCGCGCGGGCTGGAGGTCGGTACTTCAAAGCCGGCCGACACCCTGGCTGCCATGAAGCAGGAGACGGTGAAGTACGAGCAGGTGATCCGCGAAGCGGGCATCAAGATCGAGTGACGGCGCCGCTGCCTGAGAAAGACCCCATGTACCCCAAGCTCACGCTCTACATCGACGGCCACTTCGTCGAGGCCGGCGCCCGCCAGACCCTGGC
>CAMLQP010000130.1 GCA_946482115.1 uncultured Comamonadaceae bacterium | reverse complement strand
GGCTGGCGGCCGCGCCGATGGCGGCCAGGCCGGCCACGCCGGCACCGGCGATGAACACCTTGGCCGGCGGCACCTTGCCCGCGGCGGTGATCTGGCCGTTGAAGAAGCGGCCGAAGGCGTTGGCCGCCTCGACCACGGCGCGGTAGCCGCTGACGCCGGCCATGGAGGTCAGCGCGTCCATCTTCTGCGCGCGGCTGAGCGTGCGCGGCAGGCAGTCGATGGCCAGCACCGTGACCTTCTTCGCCGCCAGCTGCTGCATCAGGTCCGGGTTCTGCGCCGGCCAGACAAAGCCGATCAGCGTCTGCCCGGCGTGCATCAGCGCCACCTCGTCGGCGGTGGGCGGGCGCACCTTGAAGACGATGTCAGCGGTGTTCCAGAGCTCGGCGGTCGAGCCTGCGATGCTGGCGCCGGCCTCGCGGTAGGCATCGTCGGAGAGATCCGCCAGTTCGCCCGCACCGGTTTCCACCACCACGCCGAAGCCCAGCTTGGCGAGTTTGGTGACGACGTCGGGCACGGTGGCCACGCGTTTTTCGCCGGGAAAGGTTTCACGGGGGATGCCGATGCGCTGCGGGGTGGCTGCGGCGGTGTCGGTCGGTGCGCCAGTGGTCATGGAAGGTCCTTGATGCAGGGAGTTCAAAAAACAGGGCGGTGCGTCGGGTCAGCCACCGCCGCCCGCGGCAGGCTGAGGCGGTGCAACCAGCTTGATGGGCGGCATGTCCAGACGACCGGAGAGCGAATAGACGCTGCTCTTGACTGCGTCCTTGAGCTGGCGGCCCCACACCACATGGGCGGGCGACACGTCCTTGGGTAGCGCGCCACCGGCCGCAGCGCCGTCGGCGCTGATCGGAAGCACCGTGAAGACGCGCACGTCCACGAACGAGCCCGTGGAGATCGCGTGCCGGCTCCACACGGTGTAGAACGGCGGCATCTCGGCGCCTTCGGTCTTGAGGGCGCCTTCCAGCTGAGGCGCCAGGGCCTTGATCACGCTGGCGCCGTTGTACCTGGGCGTCACGGTCAGACACTGGAGAAACGATGCATTGAAGCCTTCATTGCCTTCGCGGTAGTTGTGTTCATCCGACTTGCAGTTGGGCGAATAAGCCATGTAGCCACCCCGGCCACCGCCCATTCCGGCCGAGTTGGTGCTCACGAGAACCAACACCGGCGTTCCGCTGGCGTCCTGCTCGCGAACAAACAGCTTGGCCTGCACCGCCAGCGCACCCGACTTTTCTCCCCCGTAGTTCTGCGCGCGATCCGGCAGCGGCACTTCCTTCCAGCCCTCGTCGGCGAAGCGGATGTCGACCCGCCCAACCGAAAACTCGGCCGCGTGGCTGGTCACCGCACCCCACAGCATCCACCCGCAGACCGTTGCCTTCCACATTCTTCTGGACATCTTGTTGTTTCCCATCGTGTATGCCGGGCCCTCCGCCCGGTGTCGTCTGTTTTGCCAGCCGGACGCCGTCCCTGGTCGGCGCCAGCGCCCATTCCTGGGCACTCCTGGCAGCGCGCCAGCTTAACCGACGCCCCTCCGGCCTTCACCATCTGCAAGCCCTTGTCGCACAAGGGTTTGTACCAAGCACCGAACGCGCCCGTCCCCCAGGAGCACACCCGGCATTTCATGATGCGGCAGGAGGTCCCGTTGAAAGGAACACCCGAACGGTCGGTCGGGATAATGCGGCCATGAACACCCGATGGAAACCCAGCGTCACCGTGGCCGCGATCATCGAATCCGAGGGCCGCTACCTGCTGGTCGAGGAAGAGACGCCCGAAGGACTGCGGCTCAACAACCCGGCCGGTCATCTGGACCCGGGCGAGAGCCCTGAACAGGGTGTGGCGCGCGAGGCGCTGGAAGAGACGGCCTTCGCCTTCCGGCCGACCGCGCTGGTGGGCATCTACCTCTCGCGGTTCCAGCGCGAGCGCACGGGCGAAGACATCACCTACCTGCGTTTCGCCTACTGCGGCGCGCTGGG
This sequence comes from uncultured Comamonadaceae bacterium, assembly GCA_946482115.1. The sequence continues at coordinate 5,985 of CAMLQP010000130.1, read as the reverse complement.
CGACTTCGACCCGCACCGCTCGCTGGACCGTGGCATCGTGCGCACGCTGTGGATGACGCCCGACGAGGTGCGCGCCAGCACGGCACGGCACCGCAGCCCGCTGGTGCTGCGCTGCATCGAGGACCACCTGGCCGGGCGGCGTTTTGCGCTCGACACGGTGCAGACGGATCTGTCGGTGTTCGTGGCGCGTTGAGGGTTCCGACCTCAGCAAGCGGCTTCACCGGTCAGATCCACCAGTCCGTGGCGAACCGCCAGGCGCAGCAGCTTGAAGTCGCTGTCGGCGCCCAGCTTCTGCCGCACCATGGACAGGTGGTTCAGCACCGTCTTCGGGCTCAGGTGCATCTGGCTGGCGATCCGGTGCGTGGCTTCGCCGGTGGCGGCCAGCCGCAACACCTCGAACTCCCGCGGCGTCAACCGGTTGAGCAGGCCGTCACCGTCCAGCGAGGCGTCGGCCAGCGACCGGGCGACATCGGGCGCCAGCACCCGTCGGCCGCGCGCCACCGCCCGGATGCCGTCGAGCATGTCACCCGGCTCGCTGCTCTTGCTCAGGTAGCCCAGCGCACCGGCGCGCATGGCCTGCGTCACGTACCCGGGGCTGTCGTGCATGGACAAGACCATCACGCGCAGCTGAGGGTCCCGGGCGACCAGGCGCCGGATCGCCTCGACGCCGCTGGCACCCCGCAGGCTCAGGTCCACCACCGCCACGTCGATGCCGCCCAGCTGGAGGTGGGCATAGGCCTCATCCGCCGTGCTGGCCTCGGCCACCACGCGCAGGTCCGGCTCCGCGTCGATCAGCCGGCGGTAGCCGGTGCGCACCACGGCATGGTCATCCAGCAACAGCACATTCACCATCGAAGTCTCCTTGTCCCTGGGTTGCCAGCGGCAGCCACAGCATCACGCGCAGCCCCCCCAGCGGGGCGGTGCCCAATTCGAAGCGACCGCCCGCCATGGCGGCCCGCTCGCGCATGCCCATCACACCGGCCCGGGCTGCCCGCAACACGTCGTTCGCACGCCCCGCACCATCGTCGTCCAGCGTCATCTGCAAACCCTGCGCACCCAGGGCAATGACCAGGCGCACGCGCGCGGCATGGGCGTGGCGCAACACGTTGGTCAACGCCTCCTGGACCGTCCGGTACAGCGCCAGACCCGCCTCCGCCGACAACCTGGGCAGCACGTCCGGCACCTGGGTCTCGATGGCAACGCCCTCGGCCCGCAGGCGACTGCCATACACCAGCTCAGTGATGGCCTCGCGAAGGTTCATGGCCTCCAGGCCGTGCGGCCGCAGCTGTCGCAGCCGGCTTCGCACCTGCAGGGTCATGCGGGTCGATGCGGTGCGGATGTCCCGCGCGCATTCGACCAGGGTGTCGGGACGCGCGGAGTCGGCGTGCCGTTCGACAAAGGCGGCCGCCGCGCCCATGGCCGCAAGGCCCTGGCCGAACTCGTCGTGCAGCTCGCGCGCGAGTTCCTCCCGTTCGCTCTCCTGCATCGCCATCAACCGCTGTCCCAGACGGCGCTCGCTCTCGTGCGCCTGCGCCAGGGTCTGCTCCAGTCGATTGATGGCATGGGCCACCCGCTGGTACTCGCGCAAGGCCATGGGGGGCATCGGCCGGTCCAGCTCTCCGCGACCGATGCGCGCCAGGCCCTCCTCCAGTTCGCGCACCGGGCGCAAGGCCCGATCGGCGGCCCACCAGGCGGCCGCCAGGGACACACCCGCAAACAGCAGGAACACCGCCAGCATCGCCGCCGCATCCTCCAGCACCTCGTCGACCTCGCTGCGCGGGTCCATGCGGATCAGCAGTTGTTCGTTCGGTCCCACCGCGAGCCGGTATTCGGGTAAATCCCAATCCTGCAGGCCGGCCAGTCGCTCCGCCCAGCCGGCGTCCTCGTCCCGGGTTGTTGCGGAATGGAGCAGTGGCTGCTCCGCGGCTGAACGCACCCACTCCACGCGGACATGGCGCAGCCCGCCGCGGGCCAGCAGGCTGTCCACCGCGCGGTGCGCGGCCTCGCTGCCCTGGGGAGAGGCCTGGGCCGCCTGCAGGACCAGCGCCACCAGCCGCGCCGTGCCTTCCAGCTCGTCCTGCACGTCGTCCCGCAGGCTCGTCGCCACCAGCAGCGCGCCCGCCACCAGCAGGGCCGCGAAGCCCGCCGACAGGCAAGCCAGCAATCGGTGTCTGAGGTCCATGGGTTGCTCCAGGCGACAGGGAACCCGTGCTTCGCAATCCACATGCCACCCTGTCCGGTTTTCCCGGGCCGGTCGGGCATTTTTCCCGGGTTGAGGGGGCGGCGCTCCCGCGACGGTGATCCGGGCGCTGCCGATACTGGCGGCGCTCTGCAGTTCCGCTGCGACCCGGCAGCCACCACCCACACCGAGGAGACCCACCATGACCGCACGCCCTGCGTTCAACCCGCGGCCGAGCCACATTGCGCTCGCACTGGCCACCCTGCTGACCGCAACCGCCCATGCCGCCAAGCCGGTGACCTGGGAAGACATCGCGAACGACCACAAGACCACCGGCGATGTGCTGAGTTACGGCCTGGGCCTGACCGCCCAGCGCTACAGCCCGGCCAAGACCATCAACACCCAGAACGTCGCCGGGCTGCTGCCGGTTTGGAGCTACTCGTTCGGCGGCGAAAAACAGCGCGGCCAGGAAGGCCAGGTGCTGGTGCACGACGGCGTGATCTACGCCACCGCGTCGTACTCGCGCTTCGTCGCCATTGAGGCGCGCACCGGCAAGCGCCTGTGGAGCTACGAACACCGCCTGCCCGAAGACATCCGCCCCTGCTGCGACGTGGTCAACCGCGGCCCGGCCATCTACGGCGACAAGGTGTTCTTCGGCACACTGGATGCGTCCATCGTGGCGCTGGACCGGGCCACCGGCAAGGTCGTGTGGAAAGAGAAGTTTGCCGACCACGCCGTGGGCTACACCATGACAGGCGCGCCCTTCATCGTGAAGGACCAGAAGACCGGCAAGGTGATGCTGGTGCACGGTTCCTCGGGCGACGAGTTCGGCGTCGTCGGTTTCCTCTACGCCCGCGACGTGGACACCGGCAAGGAGCTCTGGGCCCGGCCCTTTGTCGAGGGCCACGTGGGTCGCCTCAACGGCCAGCCCAGCACCCCGACCGGCGACCCCAAGGCGCCGACCTGGCCCAACGACCCGAACTCGCCCACCGGCAAGGTCGAGGCCTGGAGCCACGGCGGCGGCGCTCCCTGGCAGACGGCGTCCTTCGACGTCGAGACCAACACCATCGTCGTGGGCACCGGCAACCCCGCGCCGTGGAACACCTGGAAGCGCACCGCCCCTGGCGACAAGCCGATCAACTGGCCCAGCCTGTACACCTCGGGCCAGGCCTACGTGGACCCGACCACCGGCGAGCTCAAAGGCTTCTTCTCGCACACACCCAACGACGCCTGGGACTTCTCGGGCAACAACTCGGTGCTGCTGTTCGACTACAAGGACCCCAAGACTGGCAAGGTGGTCAAGGCCTCGGCCCACGCCGACCGCAACGGCTACTTCTTCGTGACCGACCGCGAAAAACTCGCCAAGGCCGGCGGCGGCCACCCCTGGAAGCAGAACGCCATCATCAACGCCTGGCCTTTCGTGGACGGCATCACCTGGACCAAGGGCTTCGACCTGAAAACCGGCATGCCCCAGGTGGTCGACGCACAGTACCCGCCGCAGCCCAAAGACGGCCAGGACAAGGGTGAGAGCATCTTCGTCTCGCCGCCTTTCCTGGGCGGCACGAACTGGATGCCGATGAGCTACAGCCCGGACTCCGGCCTGTTCTACATCCCGGGCAACCACTGGGCCATGGACTACTGGGCGGAGAAGATCACCTACAAGCCGGGTGCGGCCTACCTGGGCCAGGGCTTCCGCATCAAGAAGCTGTTCAACGACCACGTGGGCGTGCTGCGCGCCATCGACCCGGTGAGCGGCAAGATTGCCTGGGAGCACAAGGAGCAGTTCCCGCTCTGGGCCGGCACGCTGACCACCGCCGGCGGCCTGCTGTTCACCGGCACGTCCGACGGCTACATCAAGGCCTTCGACCAGAAAACCGGCAAGGAGCTGTGGAAGTTCCAGACCGGCTCGGGCATTGTCTCCATCCCCGTCACCTGGGAGATGGACGGCGAGCAGTACATCGGCATCCAGTCGGGCTACGGCGGCGCGGTGCCGCTGTGGGGCGGCGACATGGCCGAGCTGACCAAGCAGGTGTCCCAGGGGGGATCGATGTGGGTCTTCAAGCTGCCCAAACAGGTGGCTTCGCGCTGATTCACCCTTTGCGTTGACCTGGCACGCCCCCTCCGATCCTCTGGGCGGGTCAGGTCTTTTTTTCTTTCACCCACCATGTTCACGCCACTCATCCGGCGCCTGGCGCCCGCGGTGCTGGGAGCCCTGTGCGCCGGCGCCGGCGCACAGGCGCCTGGCACCGAAGCCCCGACCGACGCCGACCAGCCGCTGGTCATCAACGGCTGTCCCATCTGGCCCTACACCCGCTGCCCCGGCGCCGACCTTCGCCATGCCAACCTGGTGGGCAGCAACCTGGCCGGTGCCGACTTCCGCGGGGCCGACCTGACCCGGGCCGACCTGCGCGGTGCCAACCTGGCCGTGGCCGATCTGGAAGGTGCGAACCTCACCGGCGCCAGGCTATCCAAGGCCACCGTGTCCAACGCCAACCTGAAGAAGGTGCGCTTCTACGGCACCGACCTCGAAGGCGCACGCCTGCTGCGCTCGGACTTCTCGGGGGCAGAATTCAACGGCGCCAGCCTGGAGATCGCGCGGCTCGACAAATCCTGGTTCCTGGGCACCCGCTTCATCGGCAACAACCTGCAGGAGGCGAAGTTCAACCAGGTCAACCTGCAGGGCGCGGTGTTCGACGGCAACGTCATGCTCTATTCGGTCTTCCCATCGTCCAACATGGTGGACTGCCAGGGCTGTCCGAAGGGCTGGGACTGACCATGACGCACCCCCTCAGCGCATCGCGGGCCCTGTGCCTGCTGGGTCTGTCCCTCACCGTCCTGACGGCACGGGCCGACGCCGACGTCAAGCGCCCGGACGTGGACACCGCCGCCTTGCCGGCCATCGCACCCGGCTGGGCCGACCTCAACCCCCTGCGCGGCAACGCCGACGCAGCCCGCATCGGTGGCACCATCTTCAACCAGACCTGCGCCCGCTGCCACGGCGAGAACGCCAACGGCATGCGCTCACCTGCCCCCGACCTGCGCCGCATCGGCATGGCCTGCCAGCGCGTGAAGGACCCTGCCTTGCGCCAGCGTTGCCTGTCGGACGCCGACCACTTCTTCGTCAAATCGGTCCGCTACGGCAAACAGAAGTTCGGCATCGTGCACATGCCGCCCTGGGACGGCGTGCTCGAACCCTCGCTCGTGTGGTCGCTGCGCAGCTTCGTGGAAACTGCGCCACGCAACTGAGCAAACCATCGTCCGCCGCGGCCCGGACTTGGCCGCACACGGTCGGCTCACTATCATCGGCAGCTCCTACCCACGGTATTCCCGACACAGGCGCTGCCCCACGTGGAAACCCCAGGCACCACCCCGCTGCTGACCCCGGAACTGCTGGCCATGATGGCGCGCGGCGTGTCGGTCATCGTGAGTTCGTGCGGGTCCGACCTGACCCCCAGCCTGATGCGCGCGGTGGGCAGCCAGGTGGCACCGCAGGGCGAACAGATCACGGTGTTCCTCAACCGCCGGCAGTCGGCGCAGCTGCTGCGCGACGTGGCCCGCAGCGGTCGTGTCGCGGTGGTGTTCAGCGAACCCCACAGCCACCGCACGGTGCAGCTCAAGTCGAACGCCGCACGCCTGCGCGAGGTCACACCCGACGATGTCCCCGCTCTGCAGCGCTACCTGCAGGCCATGCAGGGCGAGCTGGGCCGCATCGGCTTCTCCCCCGACTTTGCCGCCGCGATGCTGGCGCACCGCCTGGAAGACCTGAGCGCCGTCACCTTCGCGCCGGAACAGGCCTTCGACCAGAC
>CAMLQP010000129.1 GCA_946482115.1 uncultured Comamonadaceae bacterium | reverse complement strand
GCAGCGTCATCACGCAGGACTTCGTGCACGGCGCCGACTACGCCGCCCTGGCCGAAGCCGCCGAAACCTTCCGCGGCCTGCTGGCCGAAGGCGCCAAAGCGATGCGCGGCGAGGGTGAGAAGCAGAAGGAAGAAAAGGTCAGCGACTTCCGCCAGGCCATGAAGTGGCTGATTGCCGAAGCCGAACGCACCACCAGCCGCCAGCGCTACAAGGGCCTGGGCGAAATGAACCCCGAGCAGCTGTGGGAAACGACGATGGACCCCAACGTGCGCCGCCTGCTGCGCGTGCAGATCGACGATGCGATCGAGGCGGACCGCGTGTTCACGATGCTGATGGGGGATGAGGTGGAGCCGCGGCGGGATTTCATTGAAACGAATGCGCTGCGGGCGGGGAATATCGACGTTTGACGACCCTGGTGGACGTCACGGGATTTTGGAGACGGTCCTCAGGCCCCATCTGGCAGTGGGGAACAAGAAGGATTTTCACCTCGGGGTCGAGTCAGCCGAAGAGGGGGGCGCCCTGTCGTCCGGTGAATCCTGACTGGGCGGGTGATGGGCCGGTTCTGGAAAGCACATGCGCTCACCGTTCCAGCGCTGGCCACACCAACAGTAGCCCTCAGCATGGATGATGTAAGTGCCTGTGCCGCAGCAGCGCCGAGCAGTGCCTGGGAGATGCCCTAAGGCGGTCCCCAAGGTAAAAAATTTGGAGATCGCTGAAGTGCTCCTCCCCGGCTGGGCATTTGCACCGAGGAGGAGGTTCGACGTATCAACACGGAGGCTCGGAGACTCAAGGCTTTTGATGTCGTTACCGTGGGATCCATCAGGCAACCACAATCTGTTGTTTCACACACTGATTCGTGCCAGCAGGGCATCCCGTTCTGATGGGACCCTGGAATCACCCTCGAAGGTCACCTGTCCACGTTCGATCAGGTAGTGCCGTGTCGTCAGCTGGATGGCACGGTGCACGTTCTGCTCGACCAGAACAATGGGCGTGCCCTCACGGGCCAGCGCAGCGATGAGCGCGAACAGTTCATCCACAATGATCGGCGCCAGGCCCTCTGTGGGCTCATCGATCAGCAGTAACCGTGGTGCACCAGCCAGCACGCGAGCGATGGCCAGCATCTGCTGCTCCCCGCCCGACAGGGTGGTGCCCATCTGGCGGCGGCGCTCCGCCAGGCGCGGAAAACGCTGGTAGATCTCATCCAGGCGACGCCGCGACTCCGCCCGCTGGCGAGACGGGCATTGCATTTGCCCCAGCCGCAGGTTTTCTTCGACCGTCAAACCCGGAAAGATCCTTCGGTCTTCGGGCACCAGTCCAATGCCGCGCCGGCAGATCCGGTCGGCGCTGACCCCGTCCAGCCGCTCGCCCTCGAACAGCACTTGCCCGCTTGATGGCGCGACCCAGCCGGCGATGGTCTTGATCACCGTGGTCTTGCCCACGCCGTTGCGCCCGAACAAACCAATGATCTCGCCCTTGCCGACCCGAAGGTCAATGCCTTGAAGCACGTGGCTCAAGCCGTAGTGGGCATGCACGCCCTTGAGGTCAAGCATCAGGTTCTCTCCCCGAAATAGGCGGCTTGAACCGCCGCGTTGGAACGCACCTCGGCCGGACTGCCTTCGGCGAGCTTCTGCCCCTGGTGCATGACCACCACGTGATCGGACAGGTTCATCACGAGTTCAACGTCGTGCTCCACCAGAAGGATCGAGAGCCCGTGATCACGCGACAGCCCCCGGATCAGCGCCTCGGTGTCGTGCGTGTCGCTGTGGCTCATGCCCTGCGTGGGCTCATCGAGCAACAGCATCCTGGGACGCGACGCCAACGAGACGGCGATCTCAAGCCGGCGCTGCTCGCCATGGGACAGGTAGCCGGCCAGTTCATCGGCCTTGGCGCCCAGGTCGAACTGATCGAGCAGCTCCTCCACCCTTTGCAGCGCGGCGGCGCTGCGTTTCACCGGGCGAAGCAGTCCACGGCCCCGTTCGAGAAACTGCGCGGCCAGGCGCAGGTTTTCGTGGACGGTCAGGTCAAAGAACAGGTTGGTGATCTGGAAAGACCGAGACAGACCACTGCCCAACAACTGATGGGGTGCCCGGCCGGTCACATCGCTGCCATCAAAGCGCACCGTGCCCGAGGTGGGCCGAATGGCGCCGCTGATCAGGTTGAACAAACTGCTCTTGCCCGCCCCGTTGGGGCCGATGACCGCCGTGATATCGCCTTGTCGGGCCTCAAAGCTCACGTCGTTCACGGCCTTGAGCGCACCGAACTGAACGCTGAGACCTTGCACGGAAAGAATGGTGCTCATGGGCGCTCCTTAGCGGGGGTCTGGCGTCGGTTAAGCCAGCGCTGCAGCAACGGGGTGGTGTAGCCGATCAGGCCGCGCGGCATGACGATCACCACCACCACGAACATCACGCCAATGACGATGTGGTGGTGTGCCGTGAAAGAGCCGACCACGGAGCGCAGCCCGGTCAGGATGGCCGAGCCGTACAGCGGCCCGATCAGGGTGCCGGTGCCGCCGACGATGACGTTGATGACCGCGTTGCCCGAGACCTGGAAGAACATCAGCTCCGGCGACACGAAGCCGCGCAACATCGGGTAGAGGGCACCGCTGAGGCCGGCAATGCAGGCCGCCGCCACGAAGGCCCCCAGCTTGTAGCGCCAGGCATCCACGCCGAGGAAGGAGACCCGGTGCTCATTGATGCGGATGGCGTCGAGCTGGCGGCCCATGGGCGTGTTCATCAGGTAGCGCAGCCCCAGGTAGAGAGCACCGATGAAGGACAGCACCAGCAGGAAGAAGACCTCCGGCGTTCCCGACGTCACGCCTGGCGCCACCGAGGCGGCGGGCACGCCAATGATGCCGTCGGACGCCCCCAGCTCGCGGGTGTTGTAGACAAACTTCGACACCACCTGGGCCAGGCCAAAGCTGATCAGCGCGAAGTAGACGCCCTTGGAGCGGATGGCGATCAGGCCGCCGACCAGGCCGGCCAGGGCGCTGAACACCAGCGCCACGCCCAAGGCCAGCCAGAGCGAGTCGGCCCAGTGCTTGAGCACCAGCGCCGACACATAAGCCCCCAGACCAAAGAAGAGGGCTTGCCCCAGTGGCAGCAGCCCGACTCGGCCCAGCAGCAGGTCCACGGAAAGCGCCAGCCCGCCGAAGATCAAGGCTTCGGTCGCCAGGCGCAGGTAGAACACATCGCCCATGGCCAGCGCCACCGCGCCGAACAACAAGGCACCGGTAAAGAAGGCGATGGCCAGCCAGGAGGCCGCGGACAGACGCCTGGTGGCCTGCCCTGGCGCATGCGCCAGGGCAGGCCGGGCACCCAGCGCAGAAGAAGTCGTGAGATGGCTCATGTCAGGCACTCCCCAGTTTTCCAAACAGGCCCTGCGGACGCCACATCAGCACGAGCACCATGATCCCGAAGAGCAAGGGGTCGCTCCACACGGGCGAGATGTAGAGGCTGGAGAGGGACTGCACCTGCGTCAGCAGAAGCCCAGCCAGCACGGCCCCCTTGATGGAGCCCATGCCGCCGATGATGACGACGCTGAAGGCGATCAACACGAAGTCGCGGCCCATGGTGGGGAACACCGAGTAGATCGGCGCCAGCAACACCCCCGCCATGCCGGCCAGGGCGACACCGAAGGCGAAGGTGGCGGCGTACACCCGCTGGACCGGCACCCCCAGCGAGGCGCTCATGTGGCGGTCGTACGCGGCCGCCCGCACCACAGCGCCCACCGAGGTTCGAAACACCAGCAGCCAGACGCCGGCGATCAGCGCTGCGCCAAACACCATCACGAACAGCCGGTAGTTGGGAAAGAACAGGCCCACTATCTCGGTCGCACCGGTGATGGGCGCCTCTACGCGCAGCGGGTTGGCGCCAAAGGCGATCTTGAGTGCGTCTTCAAGCACCACGGCGATGCCGAAGGTCAGCAGCAGGGTCAAGGTGTGCCGGTCTTTGCTGTGGAAGACCCGCTGTATCAGGCCGCGCTCGGTGACATAACCCAGCACCGCCATCAGCAGTGGCGTGAGCACCAGGGCCCACCAGAAAGACAGGCCCAGGCCCAGGAGGGCCACGGCCAGATAGGCGCCGATGGCATAGAACTCACCATGCGCCATGTTGATGACGTCCAGCAGACCAAAGATGATGGTCAGGCCCAACGCCATCAGGACCACAGCGACACCGATGGACATGCCATTGATCATCTGAGGGGCCAGTACGAACTGCAACCAGTCCAGGACGTTGCTCATGCTCATGTCCCCATCTTCAGAAGCGGGTGCAGACGTCCGGGCCGATCGCAGCCTCTGCCTTGACCCGGCCCACCAGCTCGAACTGGCCGCCATTCACTCGCATGGCATACATGTCCTGCATGGCCTGGTGATCGCCAGCGCGCATGGTCTTGGCGCCCTGCGGAGTGGCCCACTGAAGGCCACGCATGGCGGCGCGCACCTTGTCGGTGTCGGTGCTGCCGGCTTTCTCGACGGCCGCCTTGTAGAAGAAGAGCACGCCGTAGCTGTCGGCGCCGTACAGGTCGGGCTTGGCCTTGTTGGCGGCCTCGAACTCGGCCAGGAACTTGCGGTTTTCGGGTGAGTCGATGCCCGTGGCATAGCCCACGCCGGTGACGAAGCCGTCGGCGGCCTTGCCGATGGCGGGCAGGTTCTGCGAGGTGACCGTGCCAGAGGCGCCCACCACCTGCACATTGCGACTGATGCCGAACTCGGCCATCTGGGAGAACAGGCGCACGGTGTCGTTGCCCGCCACCGAGGTGTAGATCACCGCGGGCCGGGCCGAGCGCATCTGGCCGAAGAAGGGTGAGTAGTCCTTGTTGTCCAGCGGCGCGAACACCTCGCCCACCGACTTGGCACCCTTGGCTTCGGCTGCCTGCTTGAAAGCGGCCACCGTGCTGCGGCCCATCTCGTAGTCCGGGCCCAGGTAGAACACGTTGGCGTTGGGGCGGGTGCTCGAGAGCCAGTCGGCCAGTGCGGCCGACTGCATGCCGGCGCGGGCGTTGACGCGGAACACGTTGGGCGAGCACTTGTCGCCGGTGATGGAGTCGGCGAAGGACACGGTGGTGGCGATCAGCCGGTTGTTGCGCTCGGCCAGTTGCCCCACGGCCAGCGTTGAGCCGCTATTGACGGTGCCGGTCAGGAAATCGACCTTGTTCACCTGAAACAGCTTCTCGGCCTTCTGGACCGCGACGGCCGGGTTGGCCTCTTCGTCTTCGTAGATGAGTTCCAGCGGACGGCCGGCCACACCGCCGGCGGCATTGATCTGGCGAGCCGCCAGGTCAAGCCCCCACTTCACCTGCTGGCCAATGCCGGCATAGGTGCCCGACAGCGGCGTGACGACACCGATGCGGATGGGCTGGTTCTGGGCCAGGGCGCTGCCGGCAAGGCACGCCAGGGCGAGGGCGATGGGGGTGGTGCGGTCGATCGTTTTCATGTTTGTCTCCTGTTGCGGGTGCTTCTGTGGTGGCGTGAGGGAATCAGGTGCCGTTGAAGCGGGCACGGCGCTTGTCGTGAAACGCTTCCACGCCTTCGCGGAAATCGTTCGAGCTGCGCAAGCGCGAATAGCAGTGCCCTTCCAGCTCGATGGCGATCGACAGGGGCGAGTCTTCGGTATCGTTGAGCAGCTTCTTGGCGGTGCGCTGGGCCAGCGGCGAGAAGCCACGAAGCTCGTCCACCAGGGCGTCAGTGGCGGCTTCCAGTTCGTTGTCGGGCACGCACTCGGTAGCCACACCCCAGTCGTAGGCCTGGGCACCGCTGATGCGGCGGCTGCGCATCACGATGTCCTTGGTGCGGGTGATGCCCACCATCTTCTGCAAGCGGGCCGATCCGCCCGAGCCAGGAATCTGGCCCAGCTTCTGCTCGGGCAGGGCATACAGCGTCGTTGGCGTGGCAAGGCGGAAGTCGCAGGCCAGCGAGATCTCGAAGCCCACGCCAAAGCAATAGCCCCGGGCGGCCGCGATCACCGGCTTGCTGCAGCGGGCGGGGGCCGCCACGTTCCATGCGAGCTTGCTCACATGCTCTGGCGAGGCCTCCAGGAAGCCGGCGATGTTGCCTCCGCTGGAGAAGTGCTCGCCTTCGGAGCGCAGCACGATCACCCGCACATCGTCGTTGGCATCAAGCGCCTCGAAGGTGATGCGAAGCTGCTCGCGCTGCGTCATGGAGATGACGTTGAAGGGCGGGCGGCACAGCACGATGTCGGCGCGCTGGCGGGCCGGGTCAATCTCGACGCGGTAGCCATCGAGGGTGGCGCTCAAGGTGAGCGCGGGGTGCTTCAGGTCGTTGAGTTGCATGGTGTCTTGGTGCAGTGGGGTTGAGGGAAAGGGTTCAGGCCGGTGGCACAGAGGGCAAGGGCAAGGCCGCCGGCATGGCATCAAATTCGCCTGCCACCAGCTTTCGGCGCAGCACCTTGCCGACGGGAGATTTGGGGATTTCGCGCACGAAGACGTACTCGCGTGGGCGCTTGAAGTTCACGAGGTCAGAGGCGCGGCAGTGCGCATCCAGTGCGTCAGCGGCCACGGCATCGCGCGGCTTCACGAAGGCCACAACCCGCTGGCCCCAGCGCTCATCGCTGAGACCGGCCACCGCCACCTCATCCACCGAGGGGTGCAGCGAGAGCACCGACTCGATGTCAACCGGCGAGATGTTTTCGCCGCCGCTGATGATCATGTCGTCCACACGGCCGGTCACGAACAGGTCACCCTCGGCGTCCAGGTAACCGGTGTCACCCGTGAAGTACCAGCCGTCGCGCAGGCTGCGCTCGTTGGCGTCCGGGCGGTTGTGGTACCCCTCGAAGGCCTCGTCGCTGAGCAGGTCGGCCACGATCTGCCCCTCCTCCAGCGGTGCGGCAATGTCTTGCGGGCTCTTGGCGTCCAGCTTGATCACGCGCAGGCGGGTGTTGATGCCCGCCCGTCCCGCCGAGCCGGGTTTGCCCACCGCGTTCTGGTTGATCGCGAAGGTGTAAATCTCGCTGCTGCCGTAGTGGTTGACGAACAGCTCTGGCTGGAAAGCCTGCTGCAGGCGCAACAGCAGCGCATCGTGCATGGGGGCGCCAGCGAAACCGAGCTTGCGCACCGACTGCGTGTCCGTTCGCTTGAAATCGGGGTGGGCAAGCAGGTCGTGGTACAGCGTGGGCACCAGGTAGAGGTGGCTCACCCGTTCGGTCTCGATCGCCCGCAAAGCGGCCGTGGCCTCGAAGCGTGGCATGCAGACGAATCGGCCATCAACCAAGGCCATCGTCAGCAGAGACCGCACACCCATGGTGTGGTACAGCGGCATCACGCCCAGGGTGCGCTCGCCGTAGCCGTAGCGGTTCTGGGCCACATGGGCCAGCGCGGCCACGCGCTCGGCGTGCTGGCGACGCGGCACACCCTTCGGGGCGCCGGTGGTGCCCGAGGTGTAGAGCATGAGCGACAGGTCGTCCGCGCGCGCCATGGGCGTGGGGTCGGCCGGCTCGGCGAACACCTGCCCGAACTGCGGGTCGGGCCCGAGCAGATCACCAGCGACCAGGCGCACCACCGACGCGGCCAGTGTCGAGGCGTTCACCGCTTCCTGCGACGCGGCCTCGTACACCAGAACCCGGGCGCCCGAATCCCGCAGCGCATGGTCAATCTCCTCGGGTTTGGCGCGCCAGTTCAGCGGGGTCATCACCAGGCCCGCGAACTGGCAGGCCCAGTGCAGCGTGGCGGCTTCGTGTCGGTTCTGCAGCACACTCAGCACGTGATCGCCCCGGCGCAGACCCAGTGTTGCCAGGCCGCGCTGAACGCCACCAATGGCACGCGCCCAGTCGGTCCAGGTCAGCCGCAGCGGGCCGTCAACCAGGGCTGTGGCGCCGCCAGCGCGGTCCACGCTTTGCAGAAAGGTGCGTCCCAGATCAAGCACAGGCCACCTCCATCACCGCGTTCACGATCGGCGTGTAGCCGGTGCAGCGGCACAGGTGCCCGCTGAGCATGTCGCGCA
>CAMLQP010000128.1 GCA_946482115.1 uncultured Comamonadaceae bacterium | reverse complement strand
GTCAGCGTCCAGGCCGGGTTGGCCAGGTGCGGGCGGGCCACGGCGCACAGGTCGGCGCGGCCGGCCGCGAGAATGCTGTTGGCGTGGTCGGCCTCGCTGATGGCACCCACCGCGATGGTGGGTATGCCCGCCTCCTGGCGGATGCGGTCGGCGAACGGCGTCTGGAACATGCGGCCATAGACCGGCTTTTCCTTCTTGCTGACCTGACCCGAGGAGCAGTCGATCAGGTCGGCGCCGGCGGCCTTGAAGGCTTTGGCGATTTCCACCGCGTCGGTGGGCGTGATGCCACCCTCGACCCAGTCATGCGCCGAGATGCGCACCGACATCGGCTTGTCCGCCGGCCAGGCGGCACGCACCGCCTTGAACACCTCCAGCGGGTAGCGCAGCCGGTTGTCCAGGCTGCCGCCGTATTCATCGCTGCGGTGGTTGGTCAGCGGCGAGATGAAGCTGGAGAGCAGGTAACCGTGCGCGCAGTGCAGCTCCAGCCAGTCGGCACCGGCCTCGTGCGCGGCCTTCGTGGAGGCGACGAACTGGGCCAGCACCTGGTCCATGTCGGCACGTGTCATGGCGCGCGAAACCTGGCTCACGCCCTCCAGGTACTGCTGCTCGGAAGCCGACACGAGGGGCCAGTTGCCCGACTCCAGCGGCTGGTCGATGCCATCCCAGGCCAGCCGGGTGGAGGCCTTGGCGCCGGCATGACCGATCTGGATGGCGAACTTGGCGTCGGTATTCGCGTGGATCCAGTCGGCGATGCGCCTGAACGCCTGGGTGTGCTCGGGTTTGTAGAGGCCAGGGCAGCCCGGGGTGATGCGGCCTTCGGGGCTCACGCAGGTCATCTCGGCGAAGACCAGGCCGGCACCGCCCATGGCGCGCGCGCCCAGGTGCACCAGGTGGTAGTCGCCCGCCACGCCGTCCACCGCCGAATACTGGGCCATGGGCGAGACCACGATGCGGTTCTTGAGCGTGACGCCGCGCGCGGTGTAGGGCGTGAACATGGGCGGCACGGGCACCGGGCTCTGCAGGCCGGCGCGCTCGGCGAACCAGCGCTCGTAGCCGTCCAGCCAGCCCTTGTCGCGCAGCCGCAGGTTCTCGTGGCTGATGCGCTGGCTGCGCGTGAGCATGGAGTACATGAACTGCTCGGGCTCCAGCTGGTCGCAATAGCGCTTGCCGCACACCTCGAACCACTCCATGGCGTTCCAGGCGGCGTTTTGCAGGCGCAGCGTCTCCACCCGGCGCAGCTCCTGGTAGGTGGCCAGTACTTCGGGAATCTTGTCGGGGCTGTCGCCCAGGCGCTGGAACTGGCGGGTGAGTTCGATGGCGTCCTCAATGGCCAGCTTGGTGCCCGAACCGATGGCGAAGTGGGCCGTGTGCACCGCATCGCCCATCAGCACAACGTTGCTGCCGTTGGCGTTGCGCAGCCACCATTGCTCGCAAACCACGCGCTGGAAGTTGAGCCAGGCCGAGCCGCGCAGGTGGCGGGCGTTGGTCATCAGCTTGTGGCCTTGCAGCGTGCCTTTGAACAGGTCTTCGCAGAAGGCGATGGACTGGTCTTGGTCTGCCTTGTCCAGCCCGTGGGCCAGCCACACGTGTTCGGGGCATTCCACGATGAAGGTGGTGGTGGTTGCGTCGAACTTGTAGATGTGGGCCTGGAACCAGCCGTGTTCGGTGCGCTGGAAGTCGAAGGTGAAGGCGTCGTACAGGCGGTGCGTGCCCAGCCAGATGTAGCGGTTGGGGCGGGTGACGATGTCCGGCTTGAAGACGTCCTGGTACTTGCTGCGGATGCGCGAGTTGATGCCGTCGCTCGCGATGATCAGGTCGGCGTCGGCGTAGTCCTCGTCGGACTGCGCGTCGGTCTCGAACACCAGCTTCACGTCCAGCGCCTCGCAGCGCGCCTGCAGGATGTTGAGCAGCTTCTTGCGGCCAATCCCCACGAAGCCGTGCCCGCCCGAGCGGATGGTGCGGCCCTTGAACAGCAGCTCGATGTCGTCCCAGTGGTTGAAGGCCTGCTCGATCTCGGCGGCGGTGGACGGGTCCCACTGGCGCATGTTGTCCATGGTGGCGTCCGAAAACACCACGCCCCAGCCGAACGTGTCGTAGGGCTTGTTGCGCTCCACCACGGTCACGTCGTGGGCCGGGTCCAGCTGTTTCATCAGCAGACCGAAATACAGACCCGCGGGGCCACCACCTATGCAGACGATCTTCACCGGAACCTCCTGACTGGCTGCCGTGCCATGGTTTCCAAATTCATGTGTAAATAGTTTACACCTAAACTATTTGGATGGTATAGGGTTTACCCTGGTGGCATCGGGTGAAGGCCCGTCAGCCCGGAAGCAGCCGGATCAGGCGGCCATCGCGGTCGTCGGTCAGGAGGTAGAGCAGGCCGTCCGGGCCCTGCCGGATATCGCGCACGCGCTGCCCGATGTCGGTCAGCAGCCGGTCCTCCCGGACCACGCGCGGCACGCCGCCCTCGTCGCGCCACTGCAGGCGCGCGACGTAGCGGAACTTGAGCGAGGCCACGTACAGGCTGCCCCGCCAGGCGGCACCGTAACGGTCGCTGGTCAGAAAGGCCATGCCGGCAGGCGCGATCGAAGGCGTCCAGTGGTGCAGCGGCTGCTCCAGGCCCGCACGGGCGGTGATGCCTTCGCCGATCGGCCCGCCGCCGTAGTTCTCGCCATGGGTGATGACCGGCCAGCCGTAGTTCCTGCCCGCTTCGGGCCGGTTGATCTCGTCACCCCCCTGCGGGCCGTGCTCGCCCACCCACAGCCGGTTGTCCGGCCCCCAGGTGGCTCCCTGAGGGTTGCGGTGACCCCAGCTCCAGATCTCTGGCAACGCACCGGCTCGGCCGACCAGCGGGTTGTCCCGGGGCACGCTGCCGTCCTTGTGGATGCGCACCACCTTGCCGTGGTGGTTGTCCAGGGTCTGGGCATCGGCCATGCGGGCGTAGCGGTCGCCCAGGGCCAGAAACAGGGTGCCGTCCGGTGCCTCGACGATGCGGCAGCCGAAATGCAGCCGGCTGGAGAACTTGGGCTTCTGGCTGAAGATCACGCGCACCTGCTCGAGGCGGCGGCTGTCATCGGACAGCCGCGCTGAGGCCAGCGCAGTGGAGTTGCCACCCCCGCCGGGCTCGGAAAAGCAGAAATAGACCCGACGGTTGGTGGCGAAGCCGCTGTCGGCGGCCACATCGAGCAGGCCGCCCTGCCCCACCGCGTCGATGGGCGGCAGGCCTTCGATGGGCGGCCCCGGCTCGCCGCGCGCCGGGATCAGTCGCATCCGCCCGGGCCGCTCCGTCACGAGCACCTGGCCGTCGCCGATGAAGGCCATTCCCCAGGGGTTCTGAAGGCCGGCCGCCACCACCTCGGGTCTGAAGGTCTGGGCCTGTCCGGCAGCGGCCAGCCAGCCGGAGAGCAGCAGGAGCATGAGCGAACGGCGCATGGTGGCTTCCTCAAATGCGATGGACCCATTGTCGGCAGACGCGAAGCGCTGTGCTAGCCTCGACGGCAATGTCCGACGCCCGCCCTGCCCATCTCGCCTCCGGCCTGCTGCTCGCCAGCGCCGGTGCCATTGCCTTCAGCGGCAAGGCCATCATCGTCAAGCTGGCCTACCGCCACGGCGTCGACGCCGTCACGCTCATCATGTACCGCATGCTGTTCGCGTTCCCGCTGTTCGCGGTCATGGCCTGGTGGGCCAGCCGCGGTCAGCCGCCGCTGACGCGGCGCGACCTGTGGGGCATCCTGGGCCTCGGCTTCAGCGGCTACTACCTCGCCAGCTTCCTCGACTTCTGGGGCCTGCAATACATCAGCGCCAGCCTGGAGCGCCTGATCCTCTACCTCAACCCGACGCTGGTGCTGCTGCTGGGCTGGCTGCTCTATGGCCGCGCCATCTCCGGGCGGCAGGCGGCGGCCATGGGCATCAGCTATGCCGGCGTGCTGCTGGTGTTCGGGCATGAGGTCAGCTTCGAGGGCGGCACCGCCGCGCTGGGCGCGCTGCTGGTGTTCCTGAGCGCGATCAGCTACGCGGTCTACCTGGTCTACAGCGGCGAGCTGGTCAAGCGCCTCGGGTCGCTGCGGCTGGTGGGACTGGCCACCTCGGTGGCCTGCGTGCTGTGCCTGCTGCAGTTCGTTCTTCTGCGACCGCTGGGTACGGCCGTGGTGGCGCCCGAGGTCATCGGCCTGTCGGTGCTGAACGCCGTGTTCTGCACCGCCGCGCCGGTGCTGATGGTCATGATGGCGATCGAGCGCATCGGCGCCGGCCTGACTGCCCAGACCGGCATGCTCGGGCCGCTGTCGACCATCGCGCTGGGGGTCTGGCTGCTCGATGAGCCTTTCACCGCCTGGGTGCTGGCCGGCACCGCGCTGGTGCTGGCCGGCATCCTGGTGGTCACCCGCGCGCGCTGACCCGCGCGCCGGGCTCAGCGCGTCGTTGGCGCCGTCGGCTGCTGGGTGGTGGCAGGCCGGCGAACCGGCGGGCGCCGGGTGGTGGTGGGCGTCTCGGTCGGGGTTGTGGTGCGCGCCGGCGGGCGGACGGCCACCGGCGTCAGGCGCTGGGTGACCGTGACCGAGGGCCGGTTGCTCAAGGCCGAGAGGCGCGTGCCCATGGACTGCTCCAGCATGTCCAGCCGCGCGTCGGTGGGCGGGTGGGTGGACAGGGCCAGCAGGTACTGCGGGTTGTCCGGCCGCACCGAGGCCAGCGTGTGCAGCAGCGACGGCAGGCCGTACGGATCCAGGCCGGCGCGCCCGGCCAGCGTCACGCCCTTGCGGTCGGCCTCGTACTCGTCCTCGCGGTCCAGGCCCTTGGCATAGAGATTCTTGCCGAGCGCCAGAAACTGCGCCCCCACGTTGCCGGCCAGGTCGTTGCGCAGCTGCGAGGCCACCAGCTGGGTGGCCAGGCCGGCGCGGGCGTTCTTGGCCAGCGCCTTGAGGTGGTGCTTTTCCACCACGTGCACGATCTCGTGCGCGATCACGCCGGCCAGCTCGGCCTCGTTGCGCGCGCCGTCCACCAGGCCCTTGGTCACGAACACGTAGCCGCCGGGCGCGGCAAAGGCGTTGAAGCCCGGGTCGTCCAGCACCATGAAGGTCCAGGGCAGGTTGGGCCGCGCCGACTGCAGGCTGATCCAGCGGCCGAGCTGGTTGACGTAGGCCTGCAGCTTCATGTCAGGGTGCAGCGGCTTGCTGCCCAGCAGGATGGCCGAGAGCTGGCGACCGATCTCGATCTCGCGCGGCTCGTCGATGGACTCGACCGACTGCTTGAGCATTTCGATGATGTCCAGGGCCGAGGCCTGGCCCGGCCGGGCGGCGGTGCCGGTGCCGCCCGCCAGCGCGTTGATGGTGGGATTGCCCGAGCCCGCACCCACGGTGCGCAGCACGTCGGTCAGGGCCTGCTGGCCGCCGGACTGATCAGGCGAGGTGGCCACGCAGCCGGCCATTGCCAAGCTCAGAGCGCCCAGCGTGATCGCCCGGACGCGGGAGGAGAAGAAAGATTCAGTTCGCATCACCGGGCCTCCGCTGGGGTACGGGCAGTTCTTCCACCGATTGGGCCCGCAGCTGCGAGCGTGCCGCGAACTGCTGCGCATCGGCCGCCGAAACCCGCATGCCCTCGGCGGTGGTCACTGCCGAGACGTTGGGCTGGGCGTTGGCGATGTCGTTGGCGTCCAGGCCGCGGATGCCGACCGTGGTGGTCGAAACCGTGGTCGAGGTGGGACGCGCGAACATGCTGCCCAGGCCACGGAGCACGTTGCCGCCGCCGCTGGAGGCCGCCGCGCTGGCGGGGCTGCCGATGTCGAACATGTGCAGCCAGCCGGTCTTGCCGTCGACCTGGACCTGCACGAAGGCACCCTGGCGCTCGGGCTGGCGGGTCACGGGCGTGTTGGCCTTGACCGGCGCCACCACGGGGGCATTGTCGGCCGGGGCGCTGCGCAGTTGCGTGTCTCGTTTGACAATCAGGCCGTCGGCGGGCTGGGCAACCACGCCGGACGCGGTGCATAGACCCGTCAGCGCCACCACGCAGGCCGTGAGCCAGCGCCGGTACGCCCCAAGGGCAGAATGGGAAGCTGTCATCGCATGTTTAACATTTATTAACAGAGAAGCACATTCTATGGATTTGGGTATTGAACGCCAATGGGCGCTGGTCTGCGGCGCCAGCAAAGGGCTGGGCTGGGGCTGCGCGGCGGCTCTGGTGGCCGAAGGGGCTCACGTGGTCATGGTCGCGCGCGGCGCCGAGGCCCTTCAGGCGGCGGCCGAGGGGCTGAAGGCGCGGCGCCGCTTCAACGACCAGCAGGTGCTGGCGGTCGCCGCCGACATCACCACCGACGCGGGCCGCGAGGCGGTCTTCTCGCTGTCCGGCGGCCCGGGCCGCGACTTCGGTATCGTGGTCACCAACGCTGGCGGCCCGCCGCCCGGCGATTTCCGCCAATGGGACCGCGCCGCCTGGACCGCCGCGGTGGAAGCCAACATGCTGACCCCCATCGAGCTGATCAAGGCCACGGTGGACGGCATGGCCGCGCGCGGCTTCGGCCGCATCGTCAACATCACCTCCAGCGCGGTCAAGGCGCCCATCGACATCCTGGGCCTGTCCAATGGCGCGCGCAGCGGCCTCACCGGCTTCGTCGCCGGCCTGGCGCGCAGCCCCATCGCGGCCCAGGGCGTCACGATCAACAACCTGCTGCCCGGCGCCTTCGACACCGACCGGCTCAAGGGCACCATGAAAGGCGCGTCCGAAAAATCGGGCCAGCCGATCGAGGCCATCATGGACGCGCGCCGCAAGACCATCCCGGCACGCCGCTTCGGCACGCCGGAGGAGTTCGGCCAGATCTGCGCCTTCCTGTGCAGCCGGCAGGCCGGCTACATCACCGGCCAGAACATCCTGGCCGACGGCGGCGCCTACCCCGGAACGTATTGATCATTCCACCCCCGCGCCGCCTGCGGCGTCCCCCCGAGGGGACAGCGCGAGCGGCCCGGCAAAGCCGGCTCCACCGCGTTCCCGGCTCAGTCAGCGGCGAGAGGAAATCAGGATGCCGCCCACGATGAGGCCGAACGCCAGGGCGTGATAGGCGTGTGGCGTTTCGCCCAGCGCCAGCGTGGAGATCAGGGCGGCGAACAGCGGTGTGAGGTTGGAGAAGAACGCTGCCGCCGCCGGCCCGGCGCGCTGCACGCCGGCGCCCCAGCAGCGGTAGGCCAGCAGCGACGGGCCGACGGCCACATAGGCCAGCGCAGCGGCCAGGGGCCAGCCCCAGCGGATCGCGCCCTCGGCCTGCGCCGGCGCCATCAGTCCCCACTCGCCCAGCGTGAGCAGGCTGGCCCAGCCCACGCCGAAAACCATCTGCGCCAGCAGGAAGGCGGCCCAGTCGCCCCGGATGTGGGCGGGCTCGGTGGGCCGCGCCAGCAGCCAGCTGTACCACGCCCACAGCAGCGTCGCCAGCAGAATCCAGAGGTCGCCGGCCACCAGCCGTATGCGCATCAGCGCGGCCACGTCGCCACGAGCCAGCACCACCAGCACGCCGGTGATGGACAGCAGCGCCCCCAGCACCGCCCGCGGCGGCACCGCCACGCCGAAGAACAGCCGCCCCACGAACAGCATGAACACCGGCGAACTCGCGGCCACCAGCGTCACGTTCAGCGGCGAGGACGTCTTCAGCGCCAGGTACTGCAGGGCGTTGTAGCAGCCCACACCGAGCAGGCCCAGCAGCGCGAAGCGGCGCCAGTGCGGCCACAGCCCGCTGTCGCGGCGCAGCACCCAGGCGGCCAGGGGCAGCAGCAGCGCGAACGCCAGCACCCAGCGCAGGAGGTTCAGCGTCATGGGCGGCACCAGGTCGCCCACCAGCCGGCCCACCACGGCGTTGCCCGCCCACATCAGCGGCGGAATGGTCAGCAAGGTGGCGGTGGCGGCATTGAGGCGAGGCGGCATGCCCTGCAATGTACCAACAGGCGCCACGGGGCTGTCCGTGCCGTGGCACCATAGCCGGCTGCAAGCACCATCCC
>CAMLQP010000127.1 GCA_946482115.1 uncultured Comamonadaceae bacterium | reverse complement strand
TTCGTGGCGGCGCAGGCGCCCGCAGCGGCGCCCGCGCCCGTGCGCAGGCCGGCCCCGGTGGCGGCGCGCACCCCGAAGCCGGCTGCCGCCCGCACGGATGCCGCCAGGCCCGCAGTGCCCGCCCGGCAGGCGCCGGCGCCAGCGCCGGCACTGGCCCACGCCGGCGAGGCTGGCGACTGGGAAACTTTCTGAGCACAATCGGTCACGAGGAACCCCAACCGAGGAATCCCCGCACATGCCGCCCACCGATGCCGACGCGCTGTTCGAGTTCGAAGACGAGTCCCACAAGGGCGGACTGAATGCCCTGGGCCGACCGGAGCGCACCTGGCGCGTGCTGGTCGTCGACGACGATCCCGACGTGCACCAGGCCACGCGCTTTGCGCTGGACGGCGTGTCGGTGTTCGGCCGGCGGGTGGAGTTCCTGCATGCGCATTCGGCGGCGGAGGCCCGCACCCGCCTGTTCGCCGACAAGGACCTGGCTCTGGTGCTGCTGGACGTGGTCATGGAAACCGACAGTGCGGGCCTGGACCTGGTGGACTACATCCGCAACACCGTCGGCCTGCGCACCACGCGCATCGTGCTGCGCACCGGGCAGCCCGGCTACGCACCCGAGCACGAGACCATCCTGCGCTACGACATCAACGACTACAAGACCAAGTCCGAACTGACCCGGCACAAGCTGCTGACCACCATCACCACCGCGATCCGCTCCTACGAGCAGCTCTGTGCCATGGAGGCCAATCGGCGGGGACTGGAGCTGATCGTGCGGTCGAGCGGCACTTTTCTGGAGGACACCGGCCTGCAAGACTTCGCCGCCGGGGTGATCACCCAGCTCGCGGCGCTGCTGGGCACGGCGGCCGAGGGGCTGGTGTGCGCCCAGGGCGAACGGCAGACCGGCCAGTACCAGGTGCTGGCCGCCGCCGGGCATTTCGCCAGCCTGATCAACCAGCCGCTGGAAGCCCTGCCGGACGAACGCGTGCGCGTGCTGCTGACACAGGCCCTGCAGACGGGCCAGAGCGTCTTCGCGCCCGGGGGTGTCGCGCTGCACATCGGCCACAAGAACGGCATCGACATGGCCGCCTTCATCGACACCGACGCGGAGCCCGGCGCGATGGACCGCCAGCTGCTCGATGTCTTCTGCGCCAACATCGACACGCTGCTGCGCAACCGCGCCCTGCTGCTGCGGCTCAGCGACTACGCCTACTACGACCAGCTCGTGGGTCTGCCCAACCGGGCGCGGTTCGTCGAGAAGATCGATGAATGCGTGACCGAGCAACAGCAAGGCTGGGCGATCGCGCTGGTGGACATCGACGATTTCAGTGCCACCAACGACGTCATGGGCCACCGCTTCGGCGACCTGCTGCTGGAGGCGGTGGCGCGACGGCTGGTGGACAGCCTGCCCGGCTCGGCCGTCATCGCCCGCGTGGGTGGCGACACCTACGGCGTGCTGGGCGCCTACGACGACATCGCCCCCGAAACCGTGCTGGCCTGCGCGCGCGCGCCGCTGATGATCGAGGGTCTGCCCCACAAGGTGTCCCTCACCTGCGGTTACGTGCTGCTGGGCCAGGGGCCGGGCGCGGGGGTCGACCTGATCAAGGACGCGAGCATCGCGCTCAAGCGCGCCAAGAAGGACCACAAGGGCCACTACCTGGTGTTCTCCGACCACATGGGGGCCGAGGCCCGTGCCCGGGCGCTCATGCTGTCCGAACTGCGCAGCGCCTTCGAGAGCGAGCGCCTGTACCTCGTGTACCAGCCGCAGCTGGACCTCGCCACGCGGCAGCTGGTGGGGCTGGAGGCCTTGCTGCGCTGGCGCACCGAGGACGGCCGTTTCGTGCCGCCCGACCAGTTCATCCCGGTGGCCGAGCACTCCGGCCTGATCACCGCGCTGGGACAGTGGGTGCTGGCCAACGCCTGCCTGACCATGCGCGAGCTGCTGGACCGGCAGATGGCGCCGCTGCGCATGGCGGTCAACGTCTCGGTGGTGCAACTGCAGGACCCGGCCTTTCCCCGCTATGTCGCCGAGACGCTGGAGCGGTTCGGCCTGCAGGGGCATCACCTGGAACTCGAGATCACCGAGTCGGTGGCGGTGCTGCCCACCCAGTTCATCGAGACCACCTTGCGGGGTTTCCGCGCCCAGGGCATTTCCATCGCGATCGACGATTTCGGTACCGGCTACTCCTCGCTGAGCTATCTGGAGCGCCTGCCGCTGGACCGCATCAAGATCGACCGTGCCTTCGTGCGGCAGCTCGCCGAAGTCAAGGGACCGCGCATTGCCGAGATGGTGACCCAGCTGGGCCGCAAGCTCGGCCTGCAGGTGCTGGCCGAGGGCATCGAGGATGCGGACGTGTGGCTCACCCTGCTGTCCATGGGCTGTCACGAGGGGCAGGGCTATCACATCGCCCAGCCCATGGACAAGCCCAACCTGCACAACTGGCTGAGCCGTCATCAGCCGGCGGCTCCCGGACGCCGCTGAGGCCGCCATGGCGGACCTGGCGACACCGCCTCGCGTCATGCACGGCAGACTGGGCTGGCTGGCACTGGCCGCCATGCTGCTGGCGGGCTGCGGGGATCGGTCGCCCGTCACGGTGGGATTCATGGGAGGCATGACCGGACGCGCCGCCGACCTCGGCGTGGGCGGGCGCGATGCGGTCTCCATGGCGGTCGAGGAAGCGAACGCCGCCGGCGGGCTGCGCGGCCGCCCGATCGAGCTGCTGGCCGTTGACGACCAGCAGGAGGCCGGGGCTGCCCGCACCGCCTTCGAGTCGCTGCAGGCGGCCGGCATAGAGGTGGTGATCGGGCCCATGACCAGCTCCGTGATGACGGACATCCGGCCGCTGGTCGACCAGGGGCGCCTCGTGATGGTGTCGCCCACCGTCACCTCCAGCGCCTTCGACGGTCAGGACGACCGCATCTTCCGCGTCATCGCCTCCACGCGGGACTACGCGCGCAAGAGCGCCCGCTTCCATGCCGAGCGCCTGGGCCTGCGCCGCCTGGCCGTGGTCCTCGACGAGAACAACCAGGCCTTTACCCAGCGCTGGCTCGATGACTTTCAGGCCGAGTTCGGCCGCTTCGGAGGGCGGATCATCTCGCAGGTCTCTTTCGATCTGCAGGCCATGCCCAGCTTTGTCCAGCTGGCAGCCGGCGCGCTCGCCAGCCAGCCCGATGGCCTGCTGATACTGGCCAACGCGGCGGACACCGCCCTGCTGGTGCAGCAGGTGCGCAAGCGGGCGCCAGAGCTGCCGGTTCTGACGTCCGAATGGTCGGCCACCGACGCCTTCCTGTCCATGGCCGGTGGTGCGGCCGAAGGCGTTCGCCAGACCCAGTTCATCGACCGCGCCAGCAGCGCTGTGGCCTACCGCGACTTCGTGTCGCGTTTTCGCCACCGCTTCGGGCGCGAACCCGGCTTTCCCGAGGTGGCGGCCTACGATGCTGCGCGCGTGGTGCTTCAGGCGCTGGATGCCCGGCGCGACGGCGAGGACATCAAGCAGACCTTGCTGAGGGTGGGGCGGTTCGAAGGCCTGCAGCAGCCGGTCGAGTTCAATCCCACGGGCGACGCCCGCCGCGAGATTTTCATCACCGTGGTGCGCCAGGGGCGCTATGTGGTGGAGCCATGATGTTCTGGCGCGGCACCTATTCCCTGCGCACGCTGCTGATCGGCCAGTTCCTGCTGGTGGCCGGCGCGGCGGCCGTCGTGATGGCGGTGCTGATGGCGCAATGGCGCCTGCCGGTGGCCCGCGAACAGACCCAGGTCGAGCTGGCGCGCGTGGCCGACCTGTCGCTGTCGCAGCTCGAACGAACGCTGGACAACGCCGAGGAGCTGGCCCAGGCGCTGGGCCAGGTGGTGCAGGTGCGGCTGTTCGAGCGCCACGGCCTGGATGGCAACAGCGAGTTCATGCAGCTGCTCACCTACCTCACCAGCGGCAGCGGCCTGTACGACGCCATCTACCTCATTGACGACAACTACAAGGTGCGCGCGCTGGCCATCCACACCGACGTCGCCGGCCGGGTCCAGGATGCCATCGGCAACGACCTGTCGGGAGTGGCCGTGCTGCAGAACGCCCGCCGTGGCTGGGACGTGTCCTGGAGCGACCAGTTCATGTCGCCCGTGCAGGCCAGGCCCGTGGTGGCGGTGGTGGTGCCGCTGGTGGGCGGGCTGCTGATGCTGGAGATGTCGGTCGACCGCCTGGCCCGCTTCGCCCGCGACGACGCCCTGCGCGACAACCTGCTGCTGCTGGTGGTGGATGGCAAGGGTGAGCTGGTGGCCGGTCCCGACATCGAACTGGTGCGCAGCCGCACCAACCTGGCCAACCTCGACCTGGTGCGCGCCGCCGTGAGCGGCGAGCAGACCTACGCCGCCATGCCCTACAACGGGCGGGACTACATGGGCACCGCGCGCCATTCCGAGCGCCTCGACTGGGGTCTGGTGGTGGCCTACCCGCAGGAGGTCATCAACGCGCCGCTCCATGCGGCCCTCACGATCTCGGTGGTCACGCTGGTCCTGGCGCTGGGGGTGGGCGTGCTGCTGGCCACGCTGCTGGCGCGACGCCTGGACGCACGTGTCAACGACACCGTGGACTTCGCCGCCACCATCGCACGCGGCGACTACGAGGCCCGGGCACGTCCCTCGCGGCTGCGCGAGATCGACCGCATCCAGGGCAGCCTCGAACGCATGGCCGTCACCATCTCGGCGCGCGAGCGCGACCTGGCGGCGCAGGAACGCCAGTTCCGCGACCTGGTCGAGAACACTGCCGATCTCGTGATCTATTTCGATACGCAGGCGGTGATCAGTTACAGCAACCCCAGCGCCGACCGCACGCTTCTGGGGCCGGGTCGCACGCTGACCGGGGACTCGCTGCTGGACCACGTCGATCCGGACGACGTCGCGAACTTCCAGTACTGGCTGCGCCGCGCCATCGGGTCACGCCGCAACAGCTACCACGGTGAGACCGCCATGCGCGACGCGCGTGGACAGCGCCAGTCGGTGGCCTGGAGCACCAGCGTCGAACGCGACGCGGATGGCCGCGTCAAGGGGTTCCGCTGCATTGGTCTCAACGTGACGCGCCAGCGCGCGGCCCAGGAGGCCTTGCGCCACAGCGAGGCACGGCTGCGGGCCATCGTCGAGGGCTCGCCGCTGCTCGCCATCCAGTGGTATGACCGCGAGGGCCGGGTGGTCGACTGGAACCCGGCTTCCGAGACTCTGCTGGGATGGACCCGGGACGAAGCGTTGGGCAAGACGCTCGACCAGCTGATCTACGACCGCGAGCAGCACCTGATGTTCGTGGACCTGCTGCGCGAGGTGGAGCGCAGCGGCCGGTACGCCGGCCCGTTCGAGGCCGACATCCGCCGCCGTGGGGGAGGCACTGTCACCCTCCTGTCGACCACCTTCCGCATACCCGATGAACGGGGGCAGTCCCTGTTCGTGTGCATGGATCTCGACATCACCGACCGCAAGCGCGCCGAAGCCGAGCTCAAGGCCAGCGAGCGGCGGTTCCAGGTGCTGTTCGACGCCAACCCGGTGCCGCTCGCCGTCATGCGCCGCCAGGGCGACGATTTCATCTACACCGCGGTCAACGAAGCCTGGGTTCGCGCGCTGGGCTACCGGCGCGACGACGTGATCGGCCGGACCCGCAGCGAGCGCATGGTGCTGGAAGGCGGGGAAACGGCCTGGCCAGAGGCGCTCAAGCGCCTGGCGAGCGAGGGGGTGATGGCCGTCAACGAAGCCGTGTTGCGACGGGCCGACGGTTCCACATTCGTCTCCGAGGGCATGATCGGCCTGGTCGATTCCGAGGAGGGGCAGCTCGTCATCTACTCGGTGCACGATGTCACCGAGCTGCGCCGCATACAGGCCGATCTGCGCGAGCTCAATGCCCAACTGGAGGACCGCATCGCCAAGCGGACCGAGAGCCTCACGCTGGCCAACACCGAGCTTGAGCAGGCGCTGATGACGGTGCAACTGGCCCAGGAGCGACTGGTAGCCCAGCAGGACCGGCTTGTCCAGAGCGAAAAGCTCGCGTCGCTGGGGTCACTGGTGGCCGGGGTGGCGCACGAGCTCAACACCCCGATAGGCAACGGGCTGATGGCCATCAGCACGCTGCAGGACCGTGCCCAGGTCTTCGCGCAGAAGATGGCCAGCGGCCTCAAGCGGTCCGACCTCGAGGGGTTCCTGAGCCAGGTGGTGGCGGGATGCGAGATCGCGGTGCGCAATATGGACCGCGCCAGCCACCTGGTGGCCAGCTTCAAGCAGGTGGCGGTGGACCAGACCAGCGACCAGCGTCGCCAGTTCGAGCTCGGTGAGCTGGTGGACGAGATCCTGCTGACCCTGCAGCCCACGCTCAAGCGGACCGCGCACCGCGTGGAGTGTGCAGTGCCGCCAGGTCTGCTGATGGACAGCTTCCCCGGTGCACTGGGCCAGGTGCTGACCAACCTGGTGCAGAACGCGCTCATTCATGGACTGGACGGCCTCAGCCAAGGCGTGATCGAGGTGCGCGCGCGGCATGCCGGCGAGGTCATCGAGCTGTCGGTGGCCGACAACGGTCGCGGCATCCCCGAGGCGGTCCACAAGCAGGTGTTCGATCCCTTCTTCACCACCAAGCTGGGCCAGGGTGGCAGTGGCCTGGGGCTGCCCATCGTGCGCAACATCGTGGCGGGCGTGCTGGGAGGCGAGATCGATTTCCACAACCGCGCTGAGGGCGGCGTGGCCTTCGTGGTGCGGGTGCCGTCCTGCGCCCCGGACGGCGGCGGCCCGGAACCGACCGAACCGGCCGGCCAGGCGGCGCCGACCGCAGTCTAGGTTTCGTGTGAGTGTCCCTGTGTGAAACGTTCAGAGGAGGTCAAAATGTCCATGGTTCCGTCTACCCTGAGAGCCCGCCTGATGTGGGCGGCCGGTTTGCTGGTGCTGGTGGGTCTGGTGCTTCAGGGGGCCAGCAATGTCTGGTCCGCGCGCCGCAACGCACTGGATACCTTGAATGCCCAGATGGCCGCCCTGGCCAAGGCGCACGCGTCCGGCATCCAGCAATGGGTGGAGGTGCGCCACCAGGTGGTGGGCTCCTTCGCCAACGCCATCGACAAGCCCGAGGCCCTGCCTTTCCTGCAGCAGGCCGAGGCAGCCGGCGGCTTCGACACCACCTACGTCGGCTACGCCGACAAGCGGACACTGTTCTCCAAGCCGCAGGATCTGCCGGCCGACTACGACCCGACGGGCCGACCCTGGTACACCGTGGCCGCGGCGGCCGGCGGCCCGATACTGACCGACCCTTACGTGGACGCCGGCTCCAAGAAGCTGGTGGTCACCTTCGCGCGCGCGGTGCGCCAGGGCAGCGTGGTGGCGGCGGTGGTCGCTGGCGACGTGTTCATGGACGGCGTGGTCAGCAACGTGGCGTCCATCCGACCGACGCCGGGTACCTACGGTTTCATCGTTGGTGCCGACGGCAAAGTGGTGGTGCATGAAAGCCCGGAGCGTCTGCTCAAGCCAGCCACCGAGATCGCGCCCTCGCTGACGCCGGCCAACCTTGCGGCCTGGGCCAAGGAGCCGACGCTGGAGTCCGAGGAGATCCAGGGGCAGGGCCGGCTGCTGCGCGCCATGCCCATAGGCGGCACCAGCTGGACGCTGGTGATCGCTGTCGACGAGTCGGAGGCCATGGCCGGTGTCACCCGCATGGTCTGGACTTCGGTGGCCAGCAGCGTGGCGATCGCCGTGCTGGCGGTGCTGGCCATCAGCGTGGTGCTGGCGGCCAGCCTGCGGCGCCTGACGGCCCTGCGCGACGCCATGGAGGACATCGGCTCGGGCGAGGGGGACCTGACCCTGCGCCTGTCGGTCAGCGGGCGCGACGAGCTCGCGGCCATCGCCGGCGGCTTCAACCGTTTCGTGGAGAAGATGCAGGCCATCCTCCTGGAGATCCGGGGCAGCGCGGAGAACATCAACACCGCGAGCGCGGAGATTGCGAGCGGCAACCAGGATCTGAGTTCGAGGACGGAGGCGG
>CAMLQP010000126.1 GCA_946482115.1 uncultured Comamonadaceae bacterium | reverse complement strand
CGAACACGTCCAGGTTGGGCGAGGTGGCGGTGAGGCGGCGGAAACACAGCCAGTGGATGGCGATGCCCAGGGCCATCAGCAGCGCGAAGGAGACCGGGATCATCCACAGCGGCGACAGGCCGAACGAGGTCTGCACCATCCAGGTGAGGAAGGCCCCCACCATCAGGAATTCGCCGTGCGCGATGTTGAGGATGCGCATCAGGCCGTACTGGAGGTTGAGCCCCAGCGCGACCAGCGCGTAGATGCCCCCGGTGATGAGACCCGAGGCGATGAGTTCAAGCCAGGCGGAGAAAGACATGGAGGAGAAAAAAGATCAGAACCGGGAGCGCGGCGGAGCCGGCTCTGCCGGTCCGCTCGCGCTGCCCCCTTGAGGGGGTGACGCGCCGCAGGCGCGGCGCGGGGGTGGCCTTATTTCCAGGCTGGCTTGTTGGGGTTGAGCGCAGCGGTGGCGCGCGCTTTCGGCCACACCACCTCGAACTCGCCGTTCTGCCACTGGCCCACGGTGCCGGGCGTGCCCACGTTCTCGCTGCCGGCAAACCTGATGTCGCCGATGATGGTCTTGTGGGTGGTGCTGGCCACGTAGTCGCGGATGGCCTTGCGGTCCAGGCCGACCTGCTTGCAGGCGTTGGTCAGGATTTCCAGCCCGGCCCAGCAGGCGCCGCTGGCCCAGCGGTCCGGCTCCTTCTTCTGACTGGCCACGTGGGCTTCGAAGTAGGCCTTGGCGCCCGGGCTGGTCTTGCTGTTCCACGAGCCCATGCCCAGCACGCCTTCGGCGCCGGCCGGGGTCATCACGTTCTTGTACAGCGGGAAGGCGGTGCCCACCGAGGCGTAGAAGAACTTGGGGTTGAAGCCCACCTCCTTGGCCTGGCGGCTGGCCAGGATGGTGTCGGGCGGGTAGGTGAAGCCGACGAAGGCATCGGGGTTCTTGTCCTTCATGGAGCGCAGCACGGGCGAGAGATCCTTCACGCCGCCGGGGTAGCTCTTGTCCTCGACCATCTGGATGCCGCTGCCCTGCAGCGCCACCTTCAGGGCGGCGTAGTTCTCCAGGCCGAACAGGTCGTCCACGTAGATGCAGGCCAGGGTCTTGGCGCCGCTGGCCTTGAGCATATCCACCAGCGCCTCGCACATGGGCTTGGGCTGCTGCAGCAGCAGGAAGAAGTAAGGCAGCTTCATCTCGGCCAGCTTGCGCGACAGCGCGGTGGGCGCGAGGAAGGGGTACTGGAAGCGGTTGGCCAGCGGGGCCACGGCGAAGTTGGCGTTGGAGCCCCAGGGCGGCAGCACCAGGTCCACCTTGTCGCTGCCCATGAGTTTCTCGTAGGTGCGCACGCAGGTTTCCACGTCGCTGCGGTCGTCGCTGCTGATCAGCTCGATCCGGCGGCGCTGGCCTTTCACGTCCAGGCCACCGGCGGCGTTCTGCTGCTCGGCCCACATCAGGTAGTTGGGCTCCTGGCTGGTCTGGGCGCCGCCGGTCCAGGGGCCGGTGCGGGCCATGGAATAGCCGATGCGCACCGGCGCGGCCTGCGCCAGCAGCTGCGGTGCCACGGACATGGCGCCCACCGTCGCGGCGGCGCTCTTGATGATCAGTCGTCGGGTCGGTTGAGCCATGGTCTTGTCTCCTGGTTGTAGGGTTCCCGAATGCTAGGCCGCGAGCTTCGGCGCCGCTTGGCCCAGCGTGCACTTTGTGCTTGCACCAGCGTGCACATGCATCCGGGTTTTCCCTCAGCCCGGGCAGGCGCGGGGTTTCGGCCCCCCACGGATAATCGACCGCGAACCCCCACCCGACCCATGGCCGCCACCCAGCTCCTGAGCACCGACAACGCCGCGCCGCGCGAGCGCGCGGCCGCCTGGCGCGAATGGATCTGGCGCCACTTCGGCGGGCTGGAGTCCGACCTGTACGGTGACACCGATTTCGACGGCCACATGGCAGCCTCGCACGCGGGCAGCGTGGTGATGACCAAGCTGGAGGCCAACCGCCACCGCGTGCTGCGCAGCCAGCAGCTGGCGCGCGCCTGCGACACCAGCTACCTCAAGATCGTGGCGCCCTGGCAGGGCAGCGCGGCGGTGGAGCAGCACGGCCGCCAGGCCTGGGTGCGCCCGGGTGGTTGGGCCATCTACGACACCACCGGCAGCTACGAGATCGGCAACCCCGAGCGGGTGGAACACCTGATCGTGATGCTGCCCAAGGAGCAGCTGATCGAGCGCGGCCTGCGGCTGGAGCCGCTGATGGCGCGCCACGTGGGCGGCACGCAGGGCATCGCGCGGGTGGCGCTGGAGACCATGCGCAGCACCTGGCAGGAGCTGCCCAGCATGAGCGAGACGGCCGCGCGCGGCGCGGGCGAGATGATCGTGGAGCTGGTGCGGCTGTCGCTGCAGGAACTGGCCGGCCAGGCCAGCGGCGCCACGCAGCTGGAAGCGCTGCGCGACCGCATCCGCGACCACATCGGCCAGCACCTGCGCGACCCGCGCCTGAGCATCGATGCCATCGCACAGTCGCTCAACTGCAGCAAACGGCTGCTGCACAAGGCCTTCAGCGAGGAAGACGACACGCTGGCCCACCACATCCAGCGCCGCCGGCTGCAGGCCTGCATGCGCGACCTGCGCAACCCCGCGCTGGCCACGCGCACCATCACCGACATCGCCTTCGCCTGGGGCTTCAACAGCGGCGCGCACTTCAGCCGCGTGTTCCGCGAGCACACCGGCGTCTCGCCGAGCGACTTCCGCGCGGCCGCGTTACCGCCGTCCGCCCACTAGCCTGGACGGGCGGGGCACTCCGCCGCGCCGTCCTGGGCGAACCACAGGGCTTCTATGGCCTCGGGCGGCACCGCGCGCGAGAACAGCCAGCCCTGACAGGCCTCGCAGCCGTGCTCGCGCAGGAAGGCGAGCTGCTCCCCGGTTTCCACGCCCTCGGCCACCACCGGCAGGCCCAGGGTGTGGGCCAGCCCGATCACGGCGCGCACCAGCGTGGCGTCGGCCGCGCGCTCGGCGATGTGGCGGATGAACTCGCGGTCGATCTTGAGTCGCGCCACCGGCAGGTCGCGCAGGTAGGACAGCGAGGAATACCCGGTGCCGAAATCGTCCAGCGCGACCGCCACGCCCAGCGTGCGCAGGCGCAGCAGCAGCTCGCGCGCCTGCTGCGGGTCGGACATGGCCTCGGATTCGGTGATCTCCAGTTCCAGCGCCTGCACCGGTACCCCGGTGTCGGCCATCAGGCGCTGCAGGCGCTCCACCAGATCGCGGCGGCGGAACTGCTGGGCCGAGAGGTTGACCGACACCCGCACCGGGATGCCGCCGGCGTGCCAGCGCGCAAGCTGGCGGCAGGCGGTCAGCATCACCCACTCGCCCAGCTCGTGGATCAGCCCGGTGCCCACCGCCACGGCGATGAAGCGCTCGGGCGAGATTTCGCCGAGTTCGGGGTCATGCCAGCGCGCAAGCGCTTCCACGCCCACCATGCGGCCGCTGACCACGTCCACCTGCGGCTGGTAGTGCAGCGACAGGCCACCCTGCCCCAGCGCGAGCTTGAGGCGCTCGTGCAGGCGCAGCTTTTCCTCCAGCAGGCGGCCCATGCGGCTGGCGTAGACGGCATAGGTGTTGCGCCCGGCGTCCTTGGCGCTGTACATGGCCATGTCGGCGTAGCGCATCAGGGTGTCGCCGTCGGGTGCGTCATCGGGGTACAGCGCGATGCCGATGCTGGCGGCCAGGTGCAGCTCGTAGCCATGCAGGCGGCAGGGCAGGGCCAGCGCGCGCAGCAGCTTGTCGGCCACCTGGCGCGCGCCCTCGCGCCCGGCCACCTCGGGCAGCAGCACGGTGAACTCGTCGCCACCCAGCCGCGCCAGCGTGTCACCACCGCGCAGGCAGGCCTTGAGGCGGCGCGCCACCTCCACCAGAACCTGGTCGCCCACGGCGTGGCCGTGGCCGTCGTTGATGGCCTTGAAGTCGTCCAGGTCCAGCAGCAGCAGGCCCAGCGGCTGGCCGTGGCGCTGCGAGCGCGCCATGGCCTGGTGCAGGTGCTGGCCGAACATCCAGCGGTTGGCCAGGCCGGTCAGGCTGTCGTGGGTGGCCTGGTGCTGGATGTCCTCCTGCAGGCGGCGCATCTCGGTCATGTCGCGGATGAAGACCACCACCGCCGGCTCGCCCTGGGCCTCGCAGCTGCCCAGCGCGATGTCGATGGACACCGGGTGGCCGTCGCTGCGCATGAGCTGCAAGTGGTTGACCATGCCCATGGGCCGGGCGCTGGGACGGTGGAAGAAGCTGCGCACCAGGCCGTCGTGCTTGTCGCGCAGCCAGGGCGGCAGGAAGATGCCGATCGAGCGACCCACCAGGTCGTCAGCCGCGTAGCCCGAGATCGCCTCGATGGCGGGGTTGGCCATCAGGATGGTGCCGTCGGCGGCCACCAGCAGGATGCCGTCGGGCGCGGCCGAGATGACGGTGCGCTCCATCGAGGCGTCGGACACGCCCAGCACGCCGGTTAGGTCATGGGGCGGCGTCATGCGGCGCCGGCCCCGCTCTGGAACACCGTGGCGGCCGCCTCCAGCCGGGCGGCCTGTTCGGCCAGCGTGCCGCTGAGGTCTGCGCTGCGCTGCACCAGCGTGCGGTTGTGCTGTGTCATCTGCTCCAGCTGCCCCAGGGCGGCGTTGACCTGCTCCACGCCCTGCGCCTGCGCCTCGCCGGCGCCGCGGATGTCGTGCATCAGCCCGGACAGGCGGGTCACCGCGTCGCGCACCTCGCGCATGGCCTGGTCGGCATCGGCCACGGCACGCGCGCCAGCCGACACCTGCTCGCCGGCGCCGTCGATCAGGCCCTTGATGTCGCGCGCCGCGCTGGCGCTCTTGAGCGAGAGCGCGCGCACCTCGGCCGCCACCACCGCGAAGCCCTTGCCGTGGTCGCCCGCGCGGGCGGCCTCCACGGCGGCGTTGAGCGCCAGGATGTTGGTCTGGAAAGCGATGCCGTCGATCAGCGCGGTGATGTCGGCCACCTGCCGGCTGGATGCGGCGATGCCCTGCATGCAGTGAGCGACATGGCCCACGCGACCGGCGCCGCGCGAGGTAACGGCCACCGCCTCCTCGGCCAGCCCGGCGGCCTGGCGCGCGGTCGCGCTGTTGGCATGGATGGCGTCGACCAGCTGGCCCATGGCGGCCGAGGTCTGCTCCAGGCTGGCGGCGGCTTCCTCGGTGCGGGCGGCCAGGTCCTCGTTGCCCTCGCGCAGGGCGCGCACGCTGCCGTCGATGGCCTGCGACTTGGTGTGCATGTCGGCCACCAGCGCGCGCAGGTTCAACCCCGCTTGTTCAATGGCGCGCATCAGCGAGCCGACGGCGTCGGCGCGGTGGGGGTAGAGGCCCTCGGCCAGCTCGCCGCTGGCCACGGCGCGGGCCTGCTCGGCCACCCGCGCCACGGGCCGCGCGCAGCCCAGGTGCAGCGCCAGCGCCGCCCCGGCGCCGCACAGGCACCAGGCCGCCAGCAGTGCCGGGTGGGCGTTGCCGGCGGCCAGCTGCAGGCCCAGGCCGGCGGCGACGAGGCCCCACACCACCAGCTGCAGCCGGGTGGCGTAGGTGACGAAGCGCCAGCGGCCGGCAAGCCCGGCCCAGCCGGCGCGGAGAACCTGGCCCCGGTGGACGCACCAGCGGCCGGCCTGCCCGGCGATCCGGGCGTAGAGAGTCGCGTGCGCCAGTATCTCGTCGGGTGCGGGCTTGGTGCGCACCGAGAGGTAGCCCACCACCTCGCCGCCACGGCGCACCGGCGTGGCATTGGCGCGCACCCAGTAGTGGTCGCCGTCCTTGCGGCGGTTCTTGACCAGCGCGCTCCAGGTGCGGCCGGACTGGATGGTGCGCCAGAGGTCGGCGAAGGCGGCCTCCGGCATGTCGGGGTGGCGCACCAGATTGTGTGCCTTGCCGTAAAGCTCCTCGCGCGAAAAGCCGCTGATGGCGATGAACGCGTCGTTGGCGTAGGTGATGCGACCCTTGAGGTCGGTGGTGGACAGCAGGGTCTGGCCGTCTTCCAAAGGATGTTCGCGCTGGCTTACCGGCAGGTTGACTCTCATTCGGCCTCCAAGCACGGCGGGTTCCCGCCCATGGACGGCCAGCCGTTTCACTGCGGGCGATTCTGCGGACGGCCAGCCGTTTGTGTGCCCTCCACCCGCGGGCAGCGGCGACTTCTCGACCGCAATGTGATCAAAGCGGCCATTGCGCCGCGCGGCGGCGGGTCAGTCCAGCCGCAGCCGGGCCGCCAGCAGGGGCTCGACCAGCTCGCAATGCCAGCGGTCGCGCCGCTTGACGGCCCGCGCCTGCTCCAGCGCGCGCAGGGCCCGGGCGATGGTCTCGCGGCGCGCACCCAGCAGCTGGCTCAGCACCCGCTGCGACGGCAGCCGCACCAGCAGGCTGCGCTGCATGCTGGCCAGCAGCAGCAGCGCGGCCGCCAGCCGGCCTTGCACCCCGCCGACCCGCATCACCTGGGCCCAGTCGGCCAGGCGGCCGTAGGAGCGCACGTAGGCCAGTGCGAGCTGGTGCTGGAAACGGTCGTTCCACAGGCCGTTGCGCTCGAAATCCTCGAACGCCACCTCGCACAGCCGGCCGGACGAGGCCGCCACGCAGGTCAGCGCGTTGGGCTGCCCCACCAGCCCGAACTTGCCCAGCACCTGGCCCGCGCCGAACAGGGCCACGGGCCGCTGCCGCGCGTCGTGGCCGCGCCGTAGCAGCAGCGTCATGCCCAGCTTGACGACGCGGAAAGTCGACGCGATCTCGCCCTCGCGCAGCAGCACCTCGCCCTTCTGGAAGGGCCGTTCATGCACCAGGGCCTGGTAGGCCGGCCGATCGCCGGCCGGCAGGCCGCCGATCACGCATTCGCCATGCGCGATGCAGGCCGAGCAGTCGGGCCGACGGATGACGGGAGGTGGGAAAACGGGCATGGCCAGGCAATCGAGAACACAAACTTTTCAGTCTAGGTTTTGACTGAAACATGTGTTGCGCGTTCGGCCACTTCAAGTCGCCCAAGTTGACTTATGTCACCTTTTCGCCCGCTTGTCGGGCCGCGGGCGCGGTCAGACCGATTCGGCGAAGGCCTGCATGCCGTCCAGCAGGGTGCGCAGGCGGTGCATTTCCTTGGAGCGGTCGTAGCGCGGCACCCAGGCCGCCAGTTGCGACACCCTCCGCAGCCGGGGCAGCAGCTGGCGCAGGAAGCCGGGCAGATCCACCATGGGTGCCTGGGCGTGGTAGGCCACCAGCACCTCGCGCACCGCCTCCGGGCCCAGGGGGTCCAGCCAGCGGGTGAGCGACAGCAGCAGCTGCAGCGCGTCGTACACCTGCACCGTGGACAGCGCCATGCCCGGGCGCAGCCGCTCCTCGAAATCGAGCCGGGCGAACCGCTTGCCATCCCAGGTGAGGTTGCGCACCTGGGCGCCGCCGTGCCAGTGGCCCCGCGCGTGAAAGCGCGCGAGGTCGTCGGCGGCGGCCTTCATCAGGTCGAGGGTGCGTTCGGTGGGCAGGTCGTGCAGCCAGCGGTCCAGCGTGGTGCCCAGGTGGCCAGTGACCAGGCGCTCGCCGTCATAGGCCAGCACCGGGGGCACGTGCTCGCCGGCGGCCGCCAGCGACAGCAGGCGCTGGTGCTCGTAGGCCAGCAGCGCCCGGCCGTCCGACTGGCGCACCGCCCGCCAGGGCACCGGCACGCCGACGAAATGCGCGAACAGCCAGACACCCAGCGACTTGCGCCAGCTGCGCAGCGGCCGGTCGGTGGTCTTGGTCCATTGCTGGGGGGGAAAGGGCGGGGCAGACAAGATGCGCCGGATTATCCCGAAATCCCCCGGGCCACCCCTGTGTGGTGCCGTCGCCACAAAGGAGCCACTGGCGCCAGGGTGGCCGGTGCCAGTGGCTCCTGCCCGGGTCATGGCGCTGACACAGAATGACAGTTGCCTGGTGAAACACACTGTTCATTCCCCCGTCCGGAGCCCACCCCATGAAACTGACCGCCCGCCAAACCCTGATCGCCGCCGCCGTGGCCTTGCTGCCCCTGGCCGCCTCGGCCCAGCTCTCCTTCAACATCGGCGCCGTCTCCCT
>CAMLQP010000125.1 GCA_946482115.1 uncultured Comamonadaceae bacterium | reverse complement strand
CCGGCCTTCGTACCAGCGGTTTTCCCCGTCTGAAAACTAGTATTGGCCGACGGGGATTTGCCAGCAAAGCCTTGGATTATAGCGTTTTGGGGTTTCTTCACAAGCCGACAGCGCAGGCATGCGCGCTCGCCCAGGCCCACTGGAAGTTGTAACCGCCCAGCCAGCCCGTCACGTCGACCACCTCGCCGATGAAGTACAGGCCGGGCTGTTTCGACTCCATGGTCTGTTGCGACAGGTCGCGGGTGTCCACGCCCCCCAGCGTCACCTCGGCCTTCTTGTAGCCCTCGGTGCCGGTGGGCACCAGCTCCCAGCGCGAAAGGCGCTCGGCCAGCCGGGACAGGGCCTTGTCGCTGCATTCGGCCACCGGGCGCTGCCAGTCGGTGTCCTGCGCCACCCAGGACTCGGCCAGGCGCGACGGCACCCATTGCGCCAGTTCGTTGGCCAGCAGCTTGCGTGAACGCAGCTTGGCCTCGGCCAGCGCGGCGGACAGGTCCACCTCGGGCGCGAGGTTGATGCGGATCGGCGTGCCCGGTTTCCAGTAGCTGGAGATCTGCAGCACCGCCGGACCCGAGAGGCCGCGGTGGGTGAACAGCAGGTCTTCGTGGAACGCCACCCGTTCCTTTTTGGTCCCGGTTTCGATGAGTACTGGCAGCGACAGCCCGGCCAAGCCAGCATACGGCACCCAGCCCACGCCGTCGAAGGTCAGCGGCACCAGTCCGGGCCTCGGTTCGACGACCCGCAGGCCGAACTGCTTCGCGACCCGGAATCCGAAGTCGGTCGCACCGATGGCCGGGATCGACAGACCACCGGTGGCGATCACCACCTTGCGTGCCTGCACCGTGGCCCGGTCGGTGTCCAGTTCGTAGCCGCCGTCGGCTGTGGTTCGCAGGTCTTTCACGCCGCAGGGCTGCCACCGTTCCACGCCGCCGGCGGCGCACTCGGCCAGCAGCAGGTCGATCAGGTCGCCGGCCGAGCGGTCGCAGAACAGCTGGCCCTTGTGCTTCTCGTGGAAGGGAATGCCGTGCTTCTGCACCAGCGCGATGAAGTCGGCCGGCGTGTAGCGCGAGAGCGCCGAGCGGCAGAAGTTCGGGTTCTCGCCGACAAAGTGCTTGTGCGGTTGGCGCACGTCGATGTCGCGGTTGGTGAAGTTGGCGCGGCCGCCGCCGGAGATGCGGATCTTCTCGGCCACCTTCTCGCTGTGATCGAGCAGCAGCACCTTCAGGCCGCGCTGACCGGCCACACCCGCACAAAAAAGGCCGGCCGCTCCCGCGCCGACCACCGCCACGTCAAAACTTTGCATGTCCCGCAGTGTAGGCGGGGCGTGCCGGGTGGTCGCCGGGCGGTGGTGCGGTTCAGCCGGTCAGGCCCTTGGTGCAGCGGAACAGGTTGTCGGGGTCGTAGCGGGCTTTGAGGGCCGCCAGCCGGTCGAGGTTGTCCCTGCCGTAGGCGGCCTGGATGCGGTCGGCCCCTTCTTCCTCGGTCAGAAAATTGATGTAGGTGCCGCCGGTGGAGCAGCCCCGGGTGGCCTCGAAGCAGTCGCGCGCCCAGCGCAGCTGGAGCGCGTCCTCCTCGGGCTTCTCCCAGGACGCCGCGATGTTGAGCACGTAGGCGGCGTCGCGGTTGCCGGCGGGCGAATGGCCGGCGCTCTGTTCGCCCAGCGCGCCCTGGATCTGGAACATGAGCAAGGCCGAAAACGGCGAGGCGATGTGCCCGGCGTGTTCCACCGCCAGGTCCATCAGGGACGGCCCGATGTCCGCGAGGTAGTGCGATTTCCAGTAGTAGCGCCGGCCTTTGGGCTGGGTGGCGTCGAGCAGGCTCTGCATCTGCACATAGGGCCGCCGCATCACCGTGTCGGCGACCGGCCGGGCCACCTCGCGCAGCGGGGCGAGCAGGGCATCGGCTTCGGCCATGTCGCCGGTGTGGCAGACGAAGATCGCGGCCATGGGCCGGCCGTGGATCTCGGGCGGCAGCCAGGGTGCGGGCGGCGCGATCCGCAACACTGCCACGCTGGTCATCTCCCGTGGCGCGCGGGCGCTGACGTCGCGGTAGGCCTGCAGCACCTGGCGCGCGTCGGCACCGTGCCAGGCGAGGGCGCCGCCCACGATCTCGGGACCGACCGGAAACAGCCGGTACTCGAAGGCGGTGACGACGCCGAAATTGCCGCCGCCGCCGCGCAAGGCCCAGAACAGCTCGGCGTGCTCGTCGGCCGAGGCCCGCAGCACCCGGCCGTCGGCCATGACCACTTCCATCGACACCAGGGTGTCGCAGGTCCAGCCGTGGCGGCGGGTGAGGTAGCCGAACCCACCGCCCAGTGTGAGACCGGCGATGCCGGTGGTGGACACGAAGCCGAGCACCGCCGCCAGGCCATGCAGCTGTGTCTCGCGGTCCAGGTCGGCCAGGGTGCAGCCGGCCTGCGCGCAGGCCGTGCGCCCCGCCGGGTCCACCCAGATGCCGCGCAGCAGCGACATGTCGATCATCAGGCCGCCGTCGTTGGTGGCCAGGCCGGCGATGTTGTGACCGCCCGAGCGCACCGACATCAGCAGGCGGTGCCGCGCCGCGAAGCGCACCGCCTGCACCACATCGACCGTGCCGGTGCAGCGCGCGATCAGCCCGGGACGGCGATCGATCATGCCGTTCCAGAGCTTGCGCGTCTCGTCGAACGCCGCGTCCTGCGGCGTCAGCAGCGCGCCCCTGAAGCCGGTCTTGAAGGCCGCGTAGTCCTCCGGGGCGATGTCGACCGGGCCGTCCAGTCCCGTCAGTTGCATGTCCATGGTGTGTCTCCTGAAGGTCAGTGGGTGGGGGAAGGTGCCGCCGGCGCCGCGGCGCCGGTGCTGTCGTCGGTGAAGTGCACCGCCGCCGTGGGCGCACGGTGCACCCGGAGCTGGAAGATGTCGGGGCGCGCGTAGTGCCCGCTGACGTCGAGCGCCCGCCGCGCCGGTGCCACGCGCGCGGTGTCGATCTCGGCGCACAGGATGCCTGTCTCGCACCGCATGGGACCGGCAACCAGCCGGCCCTGCGGGTCCACCACGGCGGAGTCGCCGGGGTTGATCCATTCGTCCGGGTCCGGAAACAGCTGGGCCCGGCCGGGGACGTGATCGGGGATGTCGCTGCCGCGCAGCGCGACGCCGCTGCCGAGCACCCAGCACCGGCCTTCCAGTGCGATGTGTCGCAGTGTGCTGATCCATCCGTCGCCGCAGTCGTAGGTGGGCGCCACATGCATCTGCACGCCCTGGGCATAGAGCGCGTAGCGCGCCAGCGGCATGTAGTTTTCCCAGCAGATGAGTGTGCCGATCCGCCCGGCCGGCGTGTCCACGGCGCGCAGGCCCGAGGCATCGCCAAAACCGTGCACCATGCGCTCCGGATTGGTCGGCATCAGCTTGCGGTGGTGGTTGAGCAACCGGCCATCCGGTCCGATCACCACCACGCTGTCGTAGAGCGTGCCGCCGCCGGTGGCGCGCTCCACTTCGCAGAGACCGCAGACGACCGTGACGGCCCGCTGGCGCGCCGCCTCGCACAGCGGTTGCAGGTCGCCGGCCGCCAGGTCCACCGCTTGGGCCTGCAGCTGGGCGTGCAGCTGCCCCATCAGGGCCCCGTCCTTGCCGGCGGCGAGCCGCCAGATCCAGACCGGATAGCCGGGGATGAACGACTCGGGCAGCACCACCAGCGTGGCTCCCGCGGCGGCGGCTTCGCCGACAGCGGCGACGGCGCGCTCCAGGGTGGCGCGCTGGTCGAGCAACACGGGCGGGCGCTGGATGATGGCGACGGTGGTCATGGCGGGCTCCTCGGGGACGCTCCGGGCTGGAGACGGCCCCAGATTGCGCGTGACAGGCCGGTTTGACCAGTCCAGAATCTGAAGCGTTTTCCACTTGCAGTCGGAAGGCCCTCGATGTCTGACAGCTACAGCCAGTTCTGCACCGTGGCCCGTGGCGCCGAAGCGCTGTGCGAGCGCTGGACGCCGCTGGTGGTGCGCGAACTGCTGTGCGGCAGCCGGCGCTTCAACGACCTTCACCGCGGTGTGCCGCGCATGTCCACCAGCCTGCTGGCGCAGCGCCTGCGGCATCTGGAGGAGATCGGCGTGGTGCGGCGCAGCGCCGTGGGCAAGGTCTGGGAGTACGCCCTGACCGACGCGGGCGAAGAACTGCGCCCCATCATCCTGGCGCTGGGCCATTGGGGGGCGCGCTGGATCGGCAGCCGCCTGCGCGACGACGAACTCGATGCGGGGCTGCTGATGTGGGACATCCGGCGCTTCGTGCGCCTGGACGAATGTCCGCCCCATGCCGTGGTGGTGCAGTTCCGGTTCCGCGACGCCCGCTCGGGCGAAAAAACCTGGTGGCTGGTGATCGAATCGGGCGTGGCCGACCTGTGCCGCGACGACCCCGGCCGTGAACTCACACTGGTTGTGGACTCGACGGTGCGCGCCCTGACCGAGGTCTGGACCGGCGACCGCTCACCGCAAGAAGTGCTCCGCAGCCGGGACCTGCATGTGCAGGGGGCGCACCACGAGGCGCAGAACCTGTGGCGCTGGCTCGGCACCAGCGCCTTTGCCGACACCCGTCGCCGCGCCCGGGCCGCGGTCGTGAACGGCGCCCGCCCGGCGGCCTGACGGCGCCGCGCGCGGCCGCGAGGGCTCAGAAGTGGAGGTTGGCCACCCGCCGGTCGGCGCTGTGTCCCGGCACGTCGGCCTGGCCGATGGCGGCCACGCCCCGCACCACGTCGCCGACCACGATCACCGAAGGACTGCCCAGGCCCTCGCTCGCCAGCGTGGCGGTGAGCGAGCCCAGCGTGGTCACGGCGTGGCGTTGCTGGGGCAGGCTGGCATGCTGGATGATGGCCAGTGGCGTGCTGGCGGGCAGGCCGGTGAGCAGGTCGGCCTGGATCTGCGCGGCGCCGGAGACCCCCATGTAGATGACCAGCGTGAGCTTGGCGTCGCGCGCGGTGGCCGCGAGTTGCTGCCAGTCGGTGCCGGCGTCGCCCGGCTTGGCGTGGCCGGTGATGAAGACGACACCGTGCGCATGGTCGCGGTGGGTGAGCGGCGCGCCCAGCGAGGTGAGGCCGGCCAGACCGGACGTGATGCCGTTGATGACCTGCACCGCGATGCCGGCCTCGCGCAGGTGTTCCACCTCTTCACCGCCGCGACCGAAGATGAAG
Organism: uncultured Comamonadaceae bacterium; assembly: GCA_946482115.1. Next base: position 2,904 of record CAMLQP010000125.1, on the reverse strand, counting down.
GGGTCACCGCCCTTGAGGCGGACCACGACCTCGCCTTCGCGCGCGGCCATGATCATGAGCTTCTCGATGAAGGCCTGCGGCGTGCTCTTGCAGCCACCGCGCTTGCCCACGTGCACGATGCGCGCGCTGGGGGAGGCATGGGTCAGCACGCCGTCGCCCACCAGGTCATCGACCAGCAGCACGGTGGCCGCGGCGATGGCTTTGGCGGCCTTGATGGTCAGCAGTTCCGGGTCGCCCGGACCGGCGCCCACGAGGGTGACGGTACCTGGGAGGAACTGGCTTTCGGAAGTGATGACGGTGGCGGGCATGTTCATGGGGTGCTGACCGCGGCGACGCGGTTTGTCTCTGTTGTGGCGGGTCGGGAGACCTCTTGCAGGATGTGTGCCACCTGCAGGGCAATCGGTGTGGGCACAGGCAGGCGGCCGTCCAGCACCGCGCGGATGTAGGCGGCGGTGGCGTCGGCCGAGATGTCCCTGGGCAGTTCGGGCAACGCGGCCAGCGAGCCTTCCTGCGCAGGCTGCAGCAGGATGCGTTCACCGCCGCGGAAGGCGTCCATCTGTGGCGTGCGGCGCGCGTCGGCCACCGGCTCGCCTTCGGTGCCGCGCAGCAGCAGGGCGTGCGCGCCGACCAGGGCGAAAGTCTGCGCCATCGACACCGCGTACTCGGGGTGGGTGTAGCTGCCCACGATCAGTGCGCGGCCTTTGCAGGGGTTCATGAGCTTGACCAGGCTGTGCGCCGGGTTGCGCAGACCGACCAAGCGGCGCACGTCCAGCAGGCGCTTGAGGCCGGGGAAGAACACCTCGGTGGGAACGAAGGCGCAGTCGCCTTCGTTCAACGAACCCACCGCCGAACGGGCCGGCTGGCCCAGTGCGGCGAACACGGCCTCGCTGGTCACACGCCTGTCCTCGGTGGCGGTCCCGTGCACCAGCACGGCCGCGCCTTCGCGCGCCAGCAGCAGGGCCAGCAGGGGCGTGAGCACCGGCAGCTTGCGCGCACCGTTGTAGCTCGGCAGCACCACGGTGGTGAGGCCGTTGTCCGGCAGGCGCCGCAGGCGGGCGTGCGTGGCGTCGAGGAAGCCGGCCATCTCGTCCGGCGTCTCGCCCTTGATCCGCATGGCCAGGCAGAAGCCGCCCACTTCCAGATCGGTCACGGCGCCGTCCAGCACCTGGCCGAACAGGTCGGTGGCCTGTTCGCGCGTGAGCGAACGGGCGCCGTCCTTGCCGCGCCCGATCTCTTTGATGTAGTGGCTGATGCTCATGGGCCGACATTGTCCGCGAGGTCAGATGACTGCGGGTTATATGGCTACCAGGGATGCGGGCACGGCCTTCACCAGCCGCCGCAGTTCCGGGATGCAGGAGCCGCAGTTGGTGCCGCACTTGAGCTGGCCCTGCAACTGCGCCAGGCGCTGGTCGTCGGTGCCGCCGCAGCGCGGCAGCGCACCCCGGATCGCGTCTTCGCCGACATTGAAGCAGGTGCAGACCTGGGGGCTTTTGGCGACCACCGCCACCGGCGCCGCGGCGCCCGGCATCAGCAGCAGGCGGCCGTAGCGGCCGGCGGGCAGTTCGTCCTGCAGCAGGGTCTTGATCCAGGACTCGGCGCTGGTGTCGCCGGCCAGCAGGAAGGCCTCGAGCGTGATGTCGTCACCGGTGCGCTGCAGGCGGGCACTGCGGCGCTGCTGGCGGCGCTTGTCGGCGTAGCGCAGGGTGTCGGCGGTGGTCAGGCCCAGCAGCGCTTCGATGCGCTCGACCAGAGCCGGTTCCGGTGCCTCGTGGGCGGCGGCCCGGAACAGCACGCCAGTGCGTTCGCGGCCGAAAGGCACGCAGGAGGCGAAGTCGAACGAGGGCATGAGCGAGCGCAGTTCGGCCAGCGCCGTCAGCGCCGAGGCTTCGGGCAGCCAGGCCACGCCCAGCAGGGTCCAGGGCAGTTCGGCCTTGAGGACCTTGACCGCCGCGTGTTTGAGTTCGGGCTGTTTGGACGTCGGGCAGTAGGCCGAGGTGGTGATGGCATTGACGCCCGCCAGCGGCTCGCCCTGGCTGCTGCGGCCGCTCAGGTATTCGGGGCCCCAGTGCATGGCGATGAAGGCCTGCGTGGTGTGGACGGTGCGCGAGCCTTGCACCGGCAGCACGATGGAGCCGCGCTTGCTGGTCACGTGCACCAGCTCGCCGTCCTTGAGGCCTCGGCGCTCCATGTCCTGCGGGTTCATCTGCACCGACGGCTCGGCCACGTGTCCGAACAGGCGGCCGATGGTGCCGGTGCGCGTCATGCCATGCCAGTGGTCGCGCAGGCGGCCGGTGGTCAGCGAGAAGGGGAAGCGCGATTCGCGCTGTTCGGCGGTGGGCCTGTAGGGCAGGGCGGCGAATTTGGCCTTGCCGTCGGCCGTGGGAAACACGCCGTCGGCGTAGAGGCGCTCGCGTCCGGCCCTGTCGCCCTCGCGCAGCGGCCACTGCTGCGGGCCTTCGTTCTCCAGTGCGTCGTAGGACAGCCCGGTGATGTCGAGGTCGCGGCCACGGGTGGATTCGCGGTGTTCGAGCCAGATGGCCTCGGGCGTCTCGTACGGGAACAGTGAGGGCTGGCCCGGGCGCAACTGCGCTTCCAGCCGGTGCGCCACATCGACGGCGATGCGCCAGTCGTGCCGCGCTTCACCGGCCGGTGGCACCGCGGCGCGCACGCGGCTGATGCGGCGTTCGCTGTTGGTGACCGTGCCTTCCTTTTCGCCCCAGGTGGTGGCGGGCAGCAGGATGTCGGCGAAGTCGCAGGTCGAGGCTGTCGAAAAAGCCTCCTGCACCACCACGAACTCGGCGCGCTGCAGCGCGCGGCGCACCGTCGCCTGGTCGGGCATGGATTGCGCCGGGTTGGTGCAGGCGATCCACAGCGCCTTGATCTCGCCATCGGCCGCGGCCTGGA
>CAMLQP010000124.1 GCA_946482115.1 uncultured Comamonadaceae bacterium | reverse complement strand
ACCGCCCCCACCAACGGCGCGGCCGGCGTGCTGCCGGCCGTGCTGCGCTACTACCAGGATTTCCGCGACGGCGATGAAGCGGGGCGTGTCCGCTTCCTGCTGGCCGCCGCCGCCGTGGGAGCGCTGTGCAAGCGCAACGCCTCCATCTCAGGGGCCGAAGTCGGCTGCCAGGGCGAAGTCGGCTCGGCAGCCGCCATGGCCGCCGCCGGACTGGCCGCCGCCCTGGGCGGCAGCAACGCGCAGGTCGAGAACGCGGCCGAGATCGCGCTGGAACACCACCTGGGCATGACCTGCGACCCCATAGGCGGACTGGTGCAGATCCCGTGCATCGAGCGCAACGCCATGGGCGCGGTCAAGGCCATCAACGCCTGCTCGCTCGCGCTGCTGGGCGACGGCTCGCACCGCGTGAGCCTCGACCAGGCAATAGAAACCATGCGCCGCACCGGCCGCGACATGCAGAGCCAGTACAAGGAGACGTCACTCGGCGGGCTGGCCGTGACGGTCAGCGTCGGGCAAGTCGAGTGCTGAGCGCGCTCCACCAGTTGCCGGCCTGGTTGACCACCAGCCCCATCAGCACCAGGCCCGTGCCTGTCCACTGCAGCGCCAGCGGCGCCTCGCCGTAGAACACCCAGGCGGCCCACAGGCCCACCACCGGCACCAGCAGCGAGAACGGCGTGACACGGCCCGCCGGGTGGCGCTTGAGCAGCCGCGTCCACAGGCTGTAGGCCAGCAGCGTGGCACCCAGCGCGAGGTAGAGCACCGCGAACCACGCACCCGCGTCCATGCCCGCCACCTGCCGGAGCACGGTGTCCGGGCCGTCACTGGCCAGCGCCAGCAGCAGGAAGGGCACGATGGGAAACACGCTGCTCCAGACGATGAAGGGGAAGGGTTCGTAGTCGGACACGCGGCTGGCGATGCGGGCGACCAGGTTGGACACCGCCCACATGAAGGCCGCCGAGAGCGTGAGCACGAAACCGGCCAGCGTCATCTGGCCCGGCCCTTCGCCATGCGCCGAGGCGATCAGCAGCAGGCCGCCCAGCGCCACCGCGAGGCCCAGCCACTGGCTGGCGCGCGCGCGTTCGTGCAGCAGCGGCACCGCCAGCAGCAGCGTGAAGAAGGCCTGGGTCTGCATCACCACCGAGGCCATGCCAGCCGTCATGCCCAGCTGCAGCCCCAGGAACAGGAAGCCGAACTGCCCCAGCCCCTGCGCCAGGCCGTAGCCCGCGATGTAGCGCCACGGCAGGCTGGGCGGGCGCACGAACAGCAGGAAAGGCAGCGAGGCGGCCATGAACCGCAGCGCGCCGAGCAGCATGGGACTCAGACTTTGCAGGCCGAGCTTCATGACCACGAAATTCAGGCCCCAGATCACCACCACGCCCAGGGCGCGCAGCGCGTCGCCGCGCGAGAACGGAACGACCGCACTCACAGCGGGCGCCCCTGCGCGATGCGCGCGGCGATGAAGGCCTCAAAGGCCTGGGCGCTGGTCTTGCCGGGCACGTAGCCGAAGCGTTCCTTCAGCGCGGTGTTGAGCAGCACCGGGCGGTAGCGCAGGAAGTCCAGCTGCTCGGGGCCGTAGCGGCTCACGCCCAGCGCATGACCCACCCGCAGCGCGGCGCGCAGCAGGCCGGCGGGGAACACGCGCGCGCGCTTGCCCAGGCGTGCGGCGATCTCGTGGAGCGTCAGCGCGCCGTCGCCCGCGAGGTTGTAGCAGCCGGGCGGGCCTTTGCCGTCGAGCGCGTGCAGCAGCGCGCCGCAGACGTCTTCGTCCCAGATGAAGACAAAGGGGCTGTCGCTGCCGGCGATGGCGATGGGGCGCGGTTTCTCAAACAGCGCGGTGATCTGGTTGTCCACCCGTTCGCCCAGGATGGTGCCGATGCGGAACACGGTCTGCGCGAGTTCGGGGCGCGTGGCGCGCGCCTCGGCCAGCATTTCCTCCACCAGCCGCTTGTGGTGCGAGTAGGCGAACGCCGGGTTGCCGCGCAACGGGTGGTCCTCGGTCAGCCAGGCCGGGTTGTCGGCGTGGTAGCCGTAGGCGGCGCCGCTGGACGAGACGACCAGGTGGCGCACGCCCTGCGCCAGGCAGGCGTCCAGCACGTTGCGGGTGCCGCCCACGTCCACCGAATATTCCAGCTCGCGCGTGGAGCCCCTGCCGGGCGTGACGATGGAGGCCAGGTGCACCACGGTGTCGATGCCGCGCACCGCCATCACCTGGCCCAGGGCGGGGTCTCGAACGTCCAGCGTCAGGTAGGTGATGCCGGGCAGGCGGCGGTCCTCGGGCACGTCGCGCACGTCGGCCGCGACCACCGCGCCGGTGCTGGCGCGACGCGCCAGCGCGGCCAGCAGGCCGCGACCGAGGAAGCCGTCGGCGCCGGTGACGAGAATCCGCTCAGCGCTCATGCCTTGGCCTCCGTGGGCATGCCGCCCTGCAGCGGCTTTCTGGCCCACCAGCTGGCCAGCGCGAGGCCCGCGATGATGTCCCAGAAGCCCCAGACGCCCGCCACCACGGCCATGCCGCCCAGGCCGCCGAAGAAGCTGAAGATCAGCACCAGGCCCAGGCCGGCGTTGCGGATGCCGACCTCGATGGACAGCGCGCGGCGGTCGTAGTCGGCCAGGCCGAAGGCGCGCGCGCAGACCCAGCCGGTGCCGAAGGCGAGCGCGTCGTGGATGGCCACGGCCACGATGACCAGGCCCACGTAGTCGAGAAAGTAGCGCCAGTTGCCGGCGATGGCGCCGATGATGAAGGCGATCAGCGTGAGAAAACTCAGGATGCGCATGGGCTTCTTGAAGCGCGCGGTCCAGTTGGGAAAGCGGCTGGCGCACCAGATGCCCAGCACGAACGGGATGCCGATGATGATGAGGATGTGCACCGCCATCTCCAGCGGATCGAGCGAGATGGTGCGCAGCAGTGCCGAGGCGGTGGGATGCAGGCCGCCCCAGAACGCGAAGTTGACCGGCATGGCCACGATGGCGATGGCGTTGGAGACCGCTGTCATGGACACGCTAAGCGCCACGTTGCCGTTGGCGCGGTGGGTGAGGATGTTGCTGATGTTGCCGGGCGGGCAGCAGGCCACCAGGATCATGCCCAGCGCGATGCTGGGGCCCACGCCCAGCACCAGCGTGAGCGCGTAGGTGATGGCCGGCAGCGCGACGAACTGCGCGCCCACGCCGACCGCGAAGGCCAGCGGCATGCGCGCCACGCGCCTGAAGTCCTCCACGCGGGTGTCCAGCGCAATGCCGAACATCAGGAAGGCCAGCACGCCGTTGAGCACGGCCAGCATGGCGGGATTGAAGTTCAGGCGGATCTCGTCGACGGGCAGCATGGAAGTCTCCTTGTTATTGGAAAGCCTGCGCGGCCGTGCGCACGGCCTTGCGGTAGGTGTCCTTGTGCACGTAGTAGGCCATGCGCTCCAGCTTGAGGTAGCGGTAGCCGCCGGACAGGTCGGGCGGTGGCCCGGCCTTGGCAGCCTTGAGCGCGGCGGCCTGCGGCGCACCGGCGTCCAGCCCTTTCAGGTAGCGCGCCACCAGCTCGGCCTGCTCATAGCGGCCCTGCCAGCCCAGGCCGCTGGCCTCCACCATGCCCAGCACGGCCAGGCGGTCGAAGCGGGGCGCGAAGATGTTGAGGTGGAGCTGCGGCGCCATGCCCTGCCAGTTCAGCAGCGCGTGGTCCAGGAAGGGGTAGTGCAGCTTGTAGCCGGTGGCGCAGACGATGAGGTCGTAGTCCCTGGCGGTGCCGTCCTTGAAGCGCACGGTGTGGCCGTCCAGCCGTTCGATGTCGGCGCGCACGCCCACGTCGCCGTGGCCGATGTGGTACAGGATCAGCGAGTTCACCACCGGGTGCGATTCGTACATGCGGTAGTCCGGCCTGGGGAAGCCGAAGCGCACCGGGTCGCCGGTGAACCACTGGAGGATGGTGCTGTCGATGCGCTGCTTGAGCCAGGGTGGCAGCGTGATCTTGCCGCCCACCGCATCGGCCGGCTTGCCAAACACGTACTTGGGCACGAAGTAGTAGCCCCGGCGCACCGAGATGTCCACGCTCTGCGCGTGGTGCACCGCGTCCACCGCGATGTCGCAGCCCGAGTTGCCCGCGCCCACGATCAGCACGCGCTTGCCCGTGAACTGGGTGGCCGTCTTGTAGTGGGCGGTATGCCAGATCTCGCCCGCGAATTCGCCGGGGAATTTCGGCAGGTTGGGCTCGGCCAGCGTGCCGTTGGCGATGACCACGCCCTTGTACTCGGCCACCTCGGGCGGCGCATCGCCGGTCTGCGTGGTCACGCGCCACGGCGTGTCTGGCGCGTCGGACACCGGCTCCACCTTGAGCACACGGGTGTTGAAGCGGAAGTGCCGGTGCAGGTCGAAGTGGCGCGCGAAGGCGCGGAAATAGTCCAGCAGCTCGCGGTGGCTGGGGTAATCGGCCACGTGCTCGGCCATGGGGAATTCGGTGAACTCCGTCATGCGCTTGCTGGAAATCAGGTGCGCCGATTCGTACACCGTGGAACGCGGGTTCTCGATGTTCCAGAGGCCGCCCACGTCGGCGTGGGCCTCGAAGCCCTGGAAGGCGATGCCCAGCTTTTGGAGGTTGCGGGCACCAGCCAGGCCCGAGGGGCCCGCGCCGATCAGGGCGATCTGTTGTTGTGTGGGAGTGCTCATCGTTTCAGACCAGGTATCTCGGTCGCGCCGGCCTCACCGGGCCGGGGTTTGCGGGGTTGGGACAACAGGATGCGGTCGTGCACGCGCGCGGGCAGCAGCGCCAGCGCACGCGCCAGCCAGCCGGTGCGCCGTGGCAGCACAAGGTGTTCGCGCCCGGCGGCCACGCCTTCCAGCAGCATCTTCGCGGCCACCTCGGGCTCCAGCAGGCCGGGCATGGCAAAGCGGTTGCCGGCGGTGAGCGCGGTGCGCAGGTAGCCGGGGCTCACGGTGTGCACGGTCAGCGCCGTGGGGCGCAGCTCGGCGCGCAGGCTTTGCAGGTAGGTGATAAGGCCGGCCTTGCTGGCGCAGTAGGCGCCGTTGCCCGGCAGGCCACGCCAGCCGGCCACGCTGGCCACGCCCACGAGCGCTCCCGGGCGCTGGCCGGTCTTCATCGCGGCCAGGAAGGGGGAGAATGTGGCGGCCACGCCGATCAGGTTGATTTCCAGCATGCGGCGCAGCACGGCCAGGTCTTCGGGGCGCTCGGTGTCGAAGCCGCCGGCCACGCCGGCGTTGGCGATCACGAGGTCGGGCACGCCGGAGCGCCCCATCCAGTCGGTGCCCATCGCGGCCATGGCGGCGCCGTCGCTCACATCGGGCGTGTAAATGGCGCAACGCTCCGGCGCCAGCGCGGCCAGCTCGCCGAGCACCGTGCGGTTCAGCCCCACCAGCGCCACGCGCGCGCCGCCAGCGATCAGCTCGCGCGCCAGCGCCTGGCCCAGGCCGCCGCAGGCGCCCGTCAACACGGCGTTTTCAAACTTCAAACCTCGTCTCCTCGGTATCGGGTTGGCGCGAACTGTAGGGGCAGGCACAATCTGTCTCGAAATTTTTTGAGTAATCGTCTCATTTTTCGAGATATGAACACGCAAGCTGCTGAAACCAGCCCCGGCCTGCGCCTGCTGGAACTGCTGGAGCGCTTGGCCAACGACGGCCGCGCGCTGGCCCTGCCCGACGTGGTGACCCTGACCGGCTGGCCCAAACCCACGGTGCACCGCATGCTGGCACAACTGGAGGCCGGCGGCTGGCTGCAACGCGAACCCGACGGCCGCCGCTACACGCTCAGCACCCGCCTGCTGCGCCTGGGCGAGGTGTCGCTGAGCGCCAGCACCCAGCACGGCGTGCGCCACGCGGTGCTGCGCCAATTGGTGGCCGAGGTGGGTGAAAGCTGCAACCTCACCGCGCTCTCGGGCGCCGAGGTGGTGTACCTGGACCGCGTGGAATCGGCCTTTCCGCTGCGGCTGGAACTGCGCCCCGGCACGCGCGTGCCGCTGCACTGCTCGGCCAGCGGCAAGCTGTTCCTCGCGCACCGCGGCGCGCGCGAGCGCCACGCCCTGCTGGACGGTCTCGCGCTGAGCCGCCACACCGCCACCACCCTGACCACGCGGGAGGCGCTGGACCGCGAGTTCGAAGCCATACGCCGCCAGGGCTACGCGCTGGACGCCGAGGAATTCGTCGACGGGCTGGTCTGCATCGCGGTGCCGGTGCGCGCGGCGGGCGAGCGCGCGGTGCGTTGCGCACTGGCGCTGCAGGCGCCGGCGGCGCGGGTGTCGCTGGATCGGCTGCCGCAGTTTCTGCCGCGCCTCAGCGAGGCGGCGGTGGCGGTGGCGCGCACGCTGTGAGCGGCGCACGTTGACACGCCGGGCGCGCGGGCCCAAGCTTGGTTCCTTGTGCGCCACGGCTGGAGGCAATCGGCATGGAGACGGACTACCTGGTCATCGGCAGCGGCGCGGTTGGCATGGCCTTCGCCGACACCCTGCTGGAAGAATCCGACGCCCACATCACGCTGGTGGACCGGCGCGCCGCACCGGGCGGACACTGGAACGACGCCTACCCCTTCGTGGGCCTGCACCAGCCCTCGGCCTACTACGGCGTCAACTCCACCGAACTGGGCAGCCGGCGCAAGGACGACCACGGCCCCAATGCCGGCCTCTACGAACTGGCCAGTGGCCCCGAGATCAACGCCTACTACGACCGGGTGATGCGCCAGCGATTCCTGCCCAGCGGCCGGGTGTCCTACTTCCCCAGCAGCGAGTACCTGGGCCACGGGCGCCTGGTCAACGTGCTGTCGGGCGCCGCCACCGAGGTGACGGTGCGCCGCAAGACCGTGGACGCCACGTTCATGTCACCGGCCATACCGGCCACCCACACGCCGTCGCTCCGGGTGGCCGACGGGGTGCGGCTGGTGCCGCCCAACGCGCTGCCGCGCCTGTGGCAACAAGGCCCCCCCGGTGGATTCTCCCAGCGTTTCTGCATCCTGGGCGCTGGCAAGACGGCCATGGACGCGGCCGTCTGGCTGCTGCGCAACGGGGCACCGCCCGACGCCATCCAGTGGGTCATGCCACGCGACTCGTGGGTGCAGAACCGCCTGCACGCGCAGCCGGGGCTGGAGTTCTTCCACCAGAGCATCGGTGGCGAAGTCCACCGCCTGGCGGCTTTTGCCGAGGCCACGTCCATCGACGACCTGTTCCTGCGGCTGGAGGACAAAGGGCTGATGCTGCGTGTCGACCCCCAGCAGCGGCCCACCCTGTTCCACTACGCCACCATCTCCACCGGCGAGGTGGCCCTGTTGCGCACCCTCACCCGTCGCGTGCGCCTGGGCCGGGTGCTGGCGCTGGAGCCCGACGCCCTGGTGCTGGAGCGCGGCCAGGTGCCGACCGAGCCCGGCACGGTGTTCATCGACTGCACCGCCTCCGCCATCAGCCAGCGCGCCGCCGAGCCGGTGTTCCAGGCCGACCACATCACCATCCAGCTGCTGTTCGCGCCGCTGGTGGTGCTGAGCGCGGCCCTCACCGCCTACGTCGAGGTGCACGGCAGGGACGACGCCGACAAGAACCGGCTATGCACGCCCGTGCCCTTCCCCAAGGACCTGCGGGGTTACGCGCGCGCCACGCAGCAGAGCATGGCCAACCAACACCAGTGGGCACAGGACAAGCCGCTGCGCCAGTGGATGCGCCACGCCCGGCTGGACGCCTTCGGTGGCATGGTGGCCGACCTCGCCCCGACCGACACCGAACGCCTGGCCGTGCTGGCCCGCCTGCGCGACCTCGTGAGGCCAGCCCTGGCCAACATGGCGCGGCTGGCCGCCTCAGAGTGAGAGGATGTGCCCGGTGCGCGGGTCGCCCTGCCCGGCCAGCACCTGCGAGTAGGCTGCCTGAACCGCCGCCGCCCCCTCGTGGCGCTGAACCAGCACCCAGGGCGGTGTGCTGTCGCGAACAGCGCCCAGGAAGTGGTGCCACGACTCGACCAGCCGCTGCCCCAGCACCGCTGCGCCCCAGTCGGCGTGGCGCTTCTTGATCTGCGCCGGCGCAAAGAACAGCACCGGCCGCGGGCCGGGCAGGTCACGCCCGCCGCCCAGCGCCGTCACGTGCGTGCCACCGATGGAGCTGCTGTAGGCCA
>CAMLQP010000123.1 GCA_946482115.1 uncultured Comamonadaceae bacterium | reverse complement strand
CTGGGCTGGCGCGAGTACGTGCGCGGCATCTACTGGACGCAGATGCCCGGCTACCTGGAGCGCAACGCGCTGGGGGCGCAGGCGCCGCTGCCCGCCTGGTACTGGACCGGCGAGACCGAGATGGCCTGCCTGCGCGAAGCCATCACGCAGACGCTGGCGCACGGCTACGCGCACCACATCCAGCGCCTGATGGTCACGGGCCTGTATGCGCTGCTGCTGGGCGTGCGGCCGCAGGCCGTTCATGAGTGGTACCTGAGCGTGTACGTGGACGCGGTGGAATGGGTGGAACTGCCCAACACCCTGGGCATGAGCCAGTACGGCGACGGCGGCCTGCTCGGAAGCAAGCCCTATGTCGCCACGGGCAAGTACATCCAGCGCATGAGCAACCACTGCAGCGGTTGCCGCTACGACCCGGCCCAGTCCACCGGCCCCAAGGCCTGCCCCTTCACCACGCTGTACTGGGACTTCCTGATGCGGCACGAGGCCATGTTGCGGCAGAACCCGCGCATGGCCATGCAGATGAAAAACCTGGACCGGCTGGCGCCGGCAGCGCGTGAAGCGATTGCCGAACAGGCCCGGGCGCACCGGGCCGCCCTGACCTGACAGCGCCAACGAGCGGTTGGTGCCGCGAGGCCGGCGCTGGCCTCAGCGCAGCATCTGGAAGTACGCCGTGGTCACCGCCACCTGCGACTCGTCCAGCGTGGTGGGCGTCGTGCTGCCGAAGGCCATGCGATCGTCGAGGGGCCAGACCCGGCCGTTGGCTTCGCCGGTCGCGTTCGCCAGCGAGATGTCGCGCAGCTTGCCGAAGCGGGCGTCGCCCTTGCCGTCCACCTGCTGGTCCAGCAGCGAGACCAGCGAGAAGGTCACGTTCTGCATCGTCATCACGTTGCGCCGACGCGTCACGTAGGTGCCCACGGTCGCACCAGGCTCCGCCCATTCGACATTCTGGAAACAGACCCGCACCTCCTGCGGGTTGCCATTGCTGTCGAGGTAGGCGTAGCGGTCCTGCTGACCCTCGGTGCGGCCTTCAGGCAGGCGCACACCAGCGGCCAGGAAGGCGTTGATCAGGTCGTTGCCGCACAGCGCGGTGCCCACGGGTGCGACGCTGCCGTTGACACGGCCGGTCGGGTCCGTGGAGTTGTCGCCCGGCGGGTAGCCCACGCCGGTGACGTAGGCCTCGTAGGCCAACTGCCAGCCCTGCACGAAGTCGGTCGACAGCCGCTGGTACGACGCAGTGCGCTGCAGGTCGCGCCCCACCGCCACCGCCCCCAGCAGCAGGCCGATCACCAGCAAGGCCACGCCCAGTTCGATCAGTGTGAAGCCGCGCTGCCGGGCGAGGCCGGGCCGGCGGGCAGAGAAAGAAGGTTTGTTCATGGGGTTCACCTCGGGTCCGCCGCGTTCAGAAGCCGATGGCGTCAGCCCGCAGGGCATTGCGGTTCACGGAAATGGAAAGGTCGGTCGCGGCCGTGGTGCGCGCGGCGAAGTCGGCGTGGTCCTGCTCGGCCGCATTCAGCGACTCCACCGACAGCACCATCGAGGCCGCTGCCGCCGCCGAGCCCGCCACCGCCGCCACGATGCCGGCGGCGGCCAGACCGATCTGGAACGAGCGCGCACCCGCGCTCATGGTGGTGTCGCCCACGGCCGAGAGCATCTCCTTGGCCGCGTCCAGGTCCGCCGAGATGGCGCCCGCGATGCCCGCCGCCGATGCGGCCACATCCGCCTCGGCCAGTTTGATCGCCACGTAGAGCTGGTCGCGGTAGTCGTACATCGCGCGTTCCATCACCAGCGCCCCGGTGGCCGCGTTGAAGTGGGCGTGTGATGCGGCGGACAGCGCGCCGCCACAGCGCAGTTCCGAGAACAGCTCGGCCGCGCTCATCGCGATGACCTGGTCGTCGTAGGCATCGCTGATGGTGGTGCGGGGCGCGGCAAAGGTCGGGTCGGCATCGCTGACCGTGGAATTCAGGCCGTCGAAGGCCAAGCCGTTGCCGTCGGCGTCCAGCATGCCCGGCGCCGCAATGACGAAAGCCACCGCCCGGCGCGAACCGGAGGTCGACACCGCCAGCCGTCCGGCCGGTGCGGCGAAGGCGTCGGTCGAGGTGTTCAGCGCCAGGCACAGGTCGATCTGGTTGACCGACTGGGCGCCGCCCACTGGACAGGGCGGGCTGTTGGCGGCGTTGCAGGTGGCGTTCAGCGGGTCGGTGCCGCTGGTGGCCTCGGTCGCACCGAGCTGGACGGTGGCCAGCGAAGGGATCGGCGGCATGTTGCCATTGGGCCCGTCGCCGTTCTGCGGGCGCGGGTTGGGCGTCAGCGCGCGCAGCGGGTTCATGCGGTCCAGCGCCACCGCCAGGTCGCGGTCTTCGGCCGCGGTGGCCGAGGCCTCGCGGTACACGCCGTAGCGCAGGCGGCCCGCCTCCGGGCGCGGCAGACCCAGGGTCTGCCAGGGCACATAGCCCACCTGGCGCAGGCCGGCGCCCGCCGCGCAGGACTCGACCCCGTTGGCGTCGGTGGCGGGGCATGGCAGGCGGTGCTGGGCGTGGGCAAAACCCACCAGGGCGTCGCGCGCCTGCAGCTGCACGTCCATCTGGGCGGTGCCGACCCGCTGGCGTTCCTGGAACTGCCAGTACACCACCGCGCCGAGCAGCACCATGCCCAGCGCCAGCAGCGCGACGGACAGCTCGACGAGCGAAAAACCCGCCTGGTGGCGCTTCATCATGGGTTGAGTCCCTTCCGGTCGGTCACCACCGCGTGGTCCAGCGCGTCGGCCAGGCTGTTGTAGACGTGGATGGCGTAGGCGTTGCCCGCCACCAGCTTGTCGCGGGCGGCCTGCAGGTCCTCCTGGGCCGCCGTCAGGTCCTGTGCGGCCAGCACGGTCTCGGCAATCGACGCGGCCACGTTGACCGCGGCCATCACCACCACGAAGGCGGTCACGCCTTCGGTGTTGGCCGCCGAGGCGATGCTGAGCACCGCGCTGGTGGTGGCCAGCGCCAGGCCCATGGCGGCCAGGGCCACCCCCGACTCGGCGCCGTCCACCGCGGACTCGGCCTGGTCGATGTCGAAGCGCAGCAATGACCAATACTGCTGCATCACGCGCGCGGTGTCGTAGGCCGCGTAGCTCGACTGCATGGCCACCTGCATCTCGCTCAGGCGCGCCGCACAGCCCAGGCGGGCCGACAGGTCGCCCGGGCCGACGGCGAGCATGAGGTCGTCGTAGTTGAGGTCCTGCGAACGGCCCGGCAGGTCGAAGCGGAAGCTGGCGCTCGCCCCTTCGGCGTTGTTGCCGTCGAACTGGCGGTTCGCGCCCGGGTGGGCGATCACGAAGCCCACCGGCACGCTGCCGCCCGTGGCGCCGGCGCGCAGCACCCCGGTAGCCCCGCTGTTGGCCGCCAGGCGGCGCGCCACGGCGCACCAGTCCAGCCCGTTGACCACCGGGCGCAGGGCCACCGCGGCGGTGTAGGACGCATTCACCCGGGCGCCCGCGGCGGTCACATCGGCCGGCACGGGACTGAGCGCGGGGAACACCGGCACCTCGGTGAAGGTGAGGCCGAACTCGGGCCAGTCCAGGGCCGCCGGCAGGGCCGCCAGGTCGGCACCACCGCCTCGGTTGGCACCGTAGTGCAGCGCCGCCAGGTCGCTGTCCATGCCCAGCGTGCGCCAGGGAAAGCGCACCGCCGTCGCGTTGCTGCAGGCCTCCACCCCGTCCGTGCCGGCCGCCGGGCACGGCAGCCGGTGGTTCGCCAGCAGAAAGCCTTCCACACCCGCCTGGGCCTCGTTGAGCTGGCGCTGCATGTCGGTGCGGTCCATCGGCGCCTGCGTGGTCGCCACCCAGCGCCAGGCCATGACGCCGATGATGCCGATGGCCACCAGGGCCACACCCATCTCCACCAGGGAGAAGCCGCGTTGTCTGAACGGTGGCCGCCTCATCGCGTGCCCCCCTTGATGTCCACGTTGGTCAGGATGCTCTGTGCCGCGGAGGGCGGCATCGGCGTGACGCCGGAGCCCGTGATGTTGCAGGGCGGCGGGTTGGCCACCTGGGCCGCCAGCGAGTCGTAGGAGTCCTGCGCCGCGTCGATGCGGTCGTCCGCAGCGGCCAGCGAGTCCTCCAGCGCGTCGATCTCGCGCTGGATCTGCTCCGGCCGGAAGTAGCGGCTGCTCGGCCCCGGGGCCTGGGCCACGTTGGTGGCCGGGCCGAACAGGTCGTTGAGCGCGGTCTGGATCGCCGAGTAGGTGTTGATGTCGCCGGGCTGGCAGACGTTGATGGCGGTGGTGGAACAGGCCCAGACCACGCTCGGCAGCACCTGCAGCTGGTAGCGGCCTGGGTTCTGCAGGCTGTTGTAGTCGCTGGCGTAGGACGACTGGGCCGAGGTGATCGAGGTCAGGGCGGCGGTCTGCGCCGACTGCGCCGCGGCCAGGTTGGACTGCGCCTCGGCGAGCCGCGTGACGGCGTTGTTGTATTCGTTCTGCAGCGCGGTCGCATCCTGCAGCAGCGACAGGCGCGCGGTTTTTTCCAGGCGCTCCGTTTGCAGCGCTTCACGTGCCACCGGATCGGTGGTAGCCGCGATCTGCGTGTCCAGCGCCGCAATCTCCGACTGCAGCTGGCTGATCAGCGTGGTGCGGTTGGCGATCATGTTGGCGTAGTCGTCGCGGGTGTTGGTCCAGTTGGTCACCGCATCCTGGTAGAGCGCCACCTGGGCCGTCGCGTCGGAGTAGCTGGTATTGGCGGTGCCCCAGGTGCCGGCCGACGACAGCAGCGTGTCGACCCGACCGTCGATGCTGGACCAGGGGTAGCCCCAGCGCACCCAGAACCGCAGGTTGGCGATGGCCTGGTTGCGCGCCGCAATGGCGTTGTTCAGTTCGACCTGCTTGGCCGCGATCTCGTTCACGATGGCCTGGCGGTCGGCGATGGCGTCGTTGAGCTCGCCCTGTGCCTGGTTGAGCTGGGTCGTCAGGTTGGGCACGGTGCAGCTCAGCGACGAGGCGTTGACCGTGCTGTCGGCCAGCGCCAGCGCGTTGCCGGCCAGCACGGCCGCCGTCACGTTGGCCGCGATGGAGGCCACGTTGGCGACGATCACGCCAGCCGTGAGCGCCGCCGACGCGGTGTGGATGCCCGCGGCCGCGCAGGCATTGGCTGCGATGCCCAGCGAGGCGATGCAGATGGCCCACTCGCCGGCCGCGTTGCCCGCGTCGCTGATGCCCTCCAGCACCACGGCCGCGGTTTCCACCGCGGTGATGGCGGCGCCGATGGAGGCAAAGATGATCGCGCGCTCGGCCGCCTCGATGTTCTCCTCCTTCATCTCGTCGACCGAGCTGGAGATGTCGTGCGCCAGGGCCACCGTGTTGATGGAGTCGTTCAGCACGTTGCAGTGGAAGGCGGTCTGCAGCGCGGCAAAGGGCCGGTCAAGCACGATGTCGTCGTAGGCCGCCAGGATCGGGCTGCGCTGCGGGTCCTCCAGCACGCTGTTGGCCCCGGTGTTGGCGCCGTCGAACAGCGAGCCGTCGCCGTCGGTGTCCTCGTCGCCCGGGTGGGCCAGGGCGTAGGCCACGGCGCGTGCGGGTGCTGCGTTCACCTGCGCCATGCCGGCGGCCAGCGCGGTGTCGGCGCCGGCCTGCAGGCGCTGGCAGAAGTCGGCCAGGGTGCGGATGTTTTCCTGGTACGGCGGCGCATCGCGCATGGCGAAGAAGGTGGTGCCGTCGTCGTCGTATTCGAGCGGGCGCCAGGCGTCGTCCAGCACCGTCAGGTCGAAGTCGCCCGCGCCGCGCTGCACCAGGTAGCGGATCTGGCCGATGTCCACGCCCGGGTCGGCGCCGGCCATGCGGAGGGTGGTGGCGGGCAGCCAGCCCTTCTGTTCGGTGCCGCCGCAGTCCTCCACGCCATCACGGTCGGTGTCGGGACACGGCAGGCGGCGCGCGACGGTGGCGAAGGTCTGCAGCGCCTGGTCGGCCTGCGACAGGTGAAGGCGTTCGAGCCGCGCGTTTTCAACGGCGGTGCGCTCGCGCCATTCCAGGTACCCCATGGTCGCCAGACCGCCCAACACCGCGATGAGCAGCATCACCTGCAGCAGGCCGAAGCCGCGTTGCACGGTGCGACGGGAAGGCAGAGGCACCCGGACGGTCATCAGCCACCTCCCATGGACTGGCTGACCGACTGGCGCACCAGGTCGTAGATGGGCAGCAGCAGCGCCACGATCAGGAAGATGAACAGGCCGCCGGCCAGCAGAATCAGCGCCGGCTTGACGATCTCGCCCAGCGACTTGACCACCACGTCCAGGCGCTTGCGGTATTCGTCGGAGAGGCGGTCGAGCTGCTTTTCCAGCGAACCCGACTCCTCGCCCACCGAGATCATGCGCACCGCCATGGGCGGGAAACCGCCGACGCGGCGCATCGAGGCGCCGATGCCCTCGCCCCTCGCCACGCCGTCGCGCACCTTGATCAGGCGGGCGCGGTAGTACTCGTTGGAGGTGGCGCGCGAGAGCACGTCCAGGCTCATCATGAAGTCCAGGCCCGCCCGCACCAGCAGCGAGAGGTGCTCGGTGATGAAGGCCATGCCCGACGAGGTCGAGAGCGTGCGCAGGATGGGCAGGCGGTGCATCAGTTCGTGGCAGCCCTGCTTGAACTTCGGCACCGAGCGGTACAGCCAGACCAGGGCCACCACCAGCAGCACCACGCCGATGGCCACCAGCAGCAGGTACTGCACCAGCACGTCGGAGACGTTGATCAGCCACTGCGTCAGCGGCGGCAGCTTGGCGCGCAGCTGCTTGAACAGCTGGGCCAGGTTGGGCACCACGTAGTAGAGCCAGAAGAAGCCCACGGCCATGATGGACGCCAGCACCAGCGTCGGGTAGATCATGGCGGTGCGGATGTCGCGCTTGATGTCGATCAGCCGCTCCACGTGGGCCGCCGACTCCAGCAGCATCTTGGGCAGTGCGCCGGACTCGTCGCCGATCTCGGCCAGGTTGCGCACCGTCTCGGGAAAGACGTCGGGGTGGCGTGCGAAGGACTGCGTGATGCGCATGCCCGAGCCCATGTCGGTGTGCACGCGGCGCGCGATGTCGGCCACGCCGGGGTGGCCCGACTGGTCCTCGATCAGGGTGCGCAGGGCCTCCATCATCGGCACGCCGGCGTCGAGCATGATGCCCATGTCGCGCAGGAAGCCGGCCAGGTCCACCGGCCGCACGTGGCCGGCAAAGACCTTGCGGCGCATGTCGTCGAGCATGGACAGCCACTGCGGCAGCCGCTTGAGCGTGAGCACGGTGCCTTCGGTCTGCTGCTCCAGGCGCAGGCGCGCCGAGTGGTCGCGCTCGACCAGCAGCCGCAGGAAGCCGGTCTGGACCTTGCCGTGCGGCAGCAGGACCCGGTAGAAGTAGGTGCGCAGACCTGCGGTGCTCATGGTCAATCCAGTCCGATGGCGCGACGGATCTCGTCCATCGTGGTTTCACCGGCCAGCACCCGGCGCCGGGCCAGCCGCTCCATGGGCTTGAGGCCACCGGCCTCGGCCAGCTCGCGCAGGCGCGCCCGCGGCGCTTCGGCCACGATGGCGTCGGCCAGTTCGCGGCGCACGGTGAGGATCTCGTACACCGGCACCCGGCCGCGGTAGCCGCTGCCGCGGCAGTGGTTGCAGCCGGTGCCGTGGAACACCTGTTCGACCCCCTCGCCCAGCCAGCGGCGTTCTTCGTCCGTGGCCGCGCGGCTGGTCTTGCAGTGCGGGCAGATGCAGCGCACCAGGCGCTGGTTGATCACCGCCACCAGGTTCTCGGCCACGGTCTCCGCGTCCACGCCCAGCAGGCGCAGGCGGGGCACCACGCCAAAGATGCCGCCCACGTGCAGCGTCGACAGCACCAGGTGGCCGGTGGACGAGGCGTCCAGCGCGGCGCGCGCGGTCTCGGCGTCGCGCACCTCGCCCACCAGGATGATGTCCGGGTCGTGGCGCAGGAAGTGGCGCATGGCGCTGGCGAAGTCGTAGCCGGCGCGGCGGTTCACCTCGGTCTGGCAGGCGACCGGCACGCGGTACTCGACCGGGTCTTCCACCGTCAGCACGTTACGTTCGACCAGCGGCTGCACCCGCAGCGCGGCGTGCAGCGTGGTGCTCTTGCCCGAGCCGG
>CAMLQP010000122.1 GCA_946482115.1 uncultured Comamonadaceae bacterium | reverse complement strand
CGCACGGCGTGGACACCGGCTTCCTGGTGTTCAACGAGCGCACCTACCCCAACCTCATCCGGCTGTTCGACGAGCTGGGCGTCGCCACCGCGCCCTCGGACATGTCGTTCTCGGTCCAGTCGGGCGGGCTCGAATGGAGCGGCTCCAGCCTCGACACCGTGTTCGCCCAGCGGCGCAACCTGCTGCGCCCGGCCTTTCTGCGCATGCTGGCCGACATCGTGCGTTTCAACCGGCTGTGCACCCGGCTGGCGCGCAGCGAGGCCACGTTCGAGCCCGACCACCGCCTGTGGATGCCGCTGGGCGAATTCCTGCGTGAGCAGGGGTTCGGCGACGCCTTCCGCGACGGCTACTTCCTGCCCATGATGGGCTGCATCTGGAGTTGCCCCACGGCGCAGATGCTGGCGTTTCCGGTCGCGACCATGGTGCGCTTCTGCCACAACCATGGGCTGCTTCAGGTCAGCGGCCGGCCGCGCTGGTTCACCGTGGCCGGCGGCTCGCGCAACTATGTCGGGAAGATGCGCGACGGCCTGGCCGACGTGCGCACCGCCACGCCGGTGCGCGGGGTGCTGCGCGACGGTTCGGGCGTGCAGGTCATCACCGACGGCCGCGTCGAGCGTTTCGACGCCCTGGTGCTGGCCTGCCACAGCGACCAGGCGCTGCGCCTGCTGCGCGAGGGCGCCAGCGACGACGAGCGCGCGCTGCTGGGCGCCATCCGCTACCAGGCCAATCGCGCGGTGCTGCACACCGATGCTTCGCTGCTGCCGCGCCGGACCAAGGCCTGGGCGGCCTGGAACTACGAAAGCGCGGCCGATCCGGCGGCCCAGGCCCGGCACGTCTGCCTGCACTACCTGATCAACCGCCTGCAGCCGCTGCCGTTCGCGCAGCCGGTTCTGGTGTCCCTCAACCCGCTGCGCGAGCCCGATCCGGCGCGGGTGCTGGGCGAATATGCCTACGCCCACCCGGTTTTCGATCTCGAGGCCATCGCTGCCCAGCGCCGGCTGGACGGCCTGCAGGGCCGCGACCACACCTGGTACGCGGGTGCCTGGTGCGGCTACGGTTTCCACGAGGACGGCCTCAAGGCCGGCCTGCAGGCCGCCGCCGGGCTGATGCGCCACTGGCAGGCCTCGCAGGACCGCCAGGAGGCCCGGGCGTGAACGGTGCCGGTGCGCTGATCGGCTTCGGCCAGGTGCGCCACGCGCGCCAGCGCCCGGCGCGCCACGCCTTTAGCTATCCCACGGCTTTCCTCATGCTGCCGCTGCGTGCCCTGCGCCGGCAGGGCGATGGCGCACTGGCGCGCAACCGGGCGGCGGCCCTGGCCTTTCACGACCGCGACCATGGCGACGGCCGCGCCGACGCCCTGGCCTGGATGGAGGAGCTGCTGCAGGCCCACGGCATCACCGATGCCGATGGCGAGATCTGGCTGCACACCTACCCGCGCGTGCTGGGCTACGCCTTCAAGCCGGTGAGCTTCTGGTACTGCGAGCGCGCCGACGGCTCGCTGCGCGCGGTGGTGGCCGAGGTCAACAACACCTTCGGCGAGCGCCACTGCTACCTGCTGGACGCGCCCCGCCACGGCCGGGTGGCGCGGGCCGACAAGGTGTTCCACGTCTCGCCGTTCTGCGAGGTGCGGGGCGAATACCGCTTTGTCTTCATGCGCGCCGAGCGCGGCGGCCAGCCGCGCACCGTGGCGCGCGTGGACTACCACGACGATCCCGGCGCGCCGCCGCTGCTGCAGACCAGCGTGAGCGGCGCGCTGGTGCCGCTGGACGCCGCCAGCACCCGCCGCGCCCTGCTGAGCCACCCCGCCATGACGCTGGGCGTGATCGCCCGCATCCACTGGCAGGCGCTGCGCCTGTGGCTCAAGCGGGTGCGCTTCTTCTCCAAACCCGAACCGCCGTCCGCGCTGGTCTCGCGCGGCCATTGAGCATGGATTCCACCCTGACGTCCCCCCCGCTCCTGCCGGCCGGCGCGCCGGCCGCCGCCCGCACCGCGCTGGCACTGCTGCGCCGCCTCAGCCACGGGCGCCTGACCGTGCGCCTGCCCGATGGCACGCCCTGCGTGTTCGGCCCGGGCGGCGGGCCGCAGGCTTTTATCCACCTGCACAACTGGAACCCCTGCGCGGCCGCGCTGAAGTCCGGCGACATCGGTTTTGCCGAGAGCTACATCGCCGGCGACTGGAGCACGCCGCAGCTGGCCGACCTGCTGCGCCTGTTCGTGCGCAACCGCCAGGCCATCGAGGACGTGTTTTACGGCCACTGGTGGGGCCGCCTGGCCTACCGGCTGCGCCACCTGCTCAACCGCAACACCCGGGCCAATAGCCGCAAGAACATCCACGCCCACTACGACCTGGGCAACGACTTCTACGCGCTGTGGCTGGACGAGACCATGAACTACTCGTCGGCCTGGTTCCCGCGCGAGGGCGCGGGCCTGGTCGAGGCGCAGGACGCGAAGGTGGACCGCGCGCTGCGCCTGGCCCGGGTGCGGCCCGGCGACCGCGTGCTGGAGATCGGCTGTGGGTGGGGCGCGCTGGCCGAGGCCGCCACGGTGCGCTTTGGCGCCTCGCTCGTGGGCGTCACGCTGTCCACCGAGCAGCTGGCCTGGGCCCGGGCGCGCATGGAACGGCTGGGCACCGCCGGCCGCGCCGACCTGCGGCTGCAGGACTACCGCGACATCGGGGACGCCCCCTTTGACGCCATCTGCTCGATCGAGATGGTCGAAGCCGTCGGCCGCGAGTACTGGCCCACCTACTTCGCCACCGTGCAGCGCCTGCTCAAGCCGGGCGGGCGCGCCTGCATCCAGAGCATCGTGATCGACGACGCGCATTTCGAGCGCTACATCCGCGGCACCGACTTCATCCAGCAGTACATCTTCCCGGGCGGCTGCCTGCCCAGCCCCGCCGCCTTCCGGCGCGAGGCCGAGGCCGCCGGCCTGGTGGTGGAGGACGCGTTCGCCTTCGGCCCCGACTACGCCGAGACCCTGCGCCAGTGGCGTGCCCGCTTCCTGCGCGAGGAGGCCCGGGTGCGCGCGCTGGGCTTCGACGACCGCTTCATGCGCATCTGGGAGTTCTACCTGGCGTACTGCGAAGCGGCCTTTGACGAAGGCAGCACCGACGTGATGCAGTTCACCTTGCGCAAGCCCGGCTGAGGCCCGCCATGCAGCGACGTGACTGCCTGCTGGCTCTCGGTGCCCTGATCGGCGGCACCGCCTGGGCCGACCCTGCCGCCCAGCTGCCCGGCGCGCGGCTGGCCGCGCAGGCGCGCTTTCGCTACTTCGGCTTCGAGGTCTATGACCTGCGCCTGTGGGCCGCGCCCGGTTTCGTGTTCGCCGACTACGAGCGCCAGCCCTTCGTGCTGGAACTGGCCTATCTGCGCGCGCTGAAGGGGCCGCTGATCGCCGAGCGCTCGATCCGCGAGATGCGTGGCGTGGGCACGTTCGACGACGGGCAGGCGCAGCGCTGGGAGGCCGCGATGCGCCGCTGTTTCCCCGACGTGGTGCGCGGCGACCGGCTGGCCGGCCAGCACGAGCCGGGGCAGGGCGCGCGGTTCACGCACAACGGCCAGCCCACCGACAACGTGCCCGACGCCGACTTCGCCCGCCTGTTCTTCGGCATCTGGCTGTCGCCCCGGACCTCCGAGCCCGGCCTGCGCGAGTCGCTGCTGGCCGACTTCAAGGCCCGGTCGTCATGAGCGCCGCACCGGGCCATCCGGAGCCGGCCGCCGCCTTCACCGCGCCCGGTGCGTGGCGCGAAGGCGTGCGCTACGGCCTGCCCGGGCTGGCGCTGGCCTTCGTCGCGCTGCCGCTGTACGTGCTGTGGCCCAACCACTACGCGCGCGAGCTGGGCGTGCCGCTGGCGGCGCTGGGGGCGGTGCTGCTGGGCGCGCGCCTGTTCGATGCCGTGCTGGACCCCTGGATAGGCCGCTGCTGCGACCGGCTGTTCGGCCGTTCGCCGCGCGCGGTGCTGGCGGCGTCGGCCCTGGCGGCCGGGGTGCTGGCACTGGGTTTTGCCGGCCTGTTCTTCCCGCCGGCCTGGCTGGGTGCCGGCGCCCCGGCGCTGCTGGCCTGGGCGCTGCTGCTGCTGGTGCTCACCTACACGGCCTACAGCGTGGTGGCGGTGGCGCACCAGTCCTGGGGCGCGCGCCTGGGCGGCACCGAGGCGCAGCGTTCTCGGGTGGTGGCCTGGCGCGAGGCCTGGGGCCTGGCGGGCGTGATCCTGGCGGCCGTGCTGCCGTCCACGCTGGGCCTGGAGGCCACGGTGGCGGCGTTCGTGCTGGCGCTGGCCGTGGGCGGCTGGGCCTGGAGCCGCGCGATCACGCCCGTGCCCGGGGCCGCGGCGGTCGGCGGCGTGGCGTGGATGTGGCGCCCGCTGCGCCAGCCGGCGTTCCGGCGGCTGCTGGCCATCTTCCTGCTCAACGGCATCGCCAGCGCCGTGCCGGCCACGCTGGTGCTGTTCTTCGTGCAGGACCGGCTGGCCGCGCCGGCGGCGCTGGAGCCGGCCTTTCTGGGCACCTACTTCTTGTGCGCCGCGCTGTCGCTGCCGTTGTGGCTGCGCGTGGTGGCGCGCTGGGGACTGGCGCGCACCTGGCTGGCGGGCATGCTGCTGGCCATGGGCGTGTTCGTCTGGGCCGCCGGCCTGGGGGCGGGCGACGCCGGGGTCTTCGTGCTGGTCTGCGCGCTGTCGGGCGTGGCCCTGGGGACCGATCTGGCGCTGCCTGGCGCGCTGCTGGCCGGCCTGATCGGCGACCTGGGCGAACGCGGCCGCAGCGAGGGGGCCTATTTCGGCTGGTGGAGCCTGGCCGCCAAACTCAACCTGGCGCTGGCCGCGGGGCTGGCCCTGCCGCTGCTGGCGCTGTTCGGCTACGCACCCGGCGCGCGCGATCCGCAGGCCCTGCAGGCGCTGGCGGTCGCCTACTGCGTGCTGCCCTGCGTGCTCAAGGCGCTGGCGGCGGCGGCCCTCTACCACTGGGCGATAAGGAGGCCCCTGACATGAAACGACGCATGCTGCTGACGGCCGGCGCGCTGGCCCTGGCCGGCTGTGCCGGCCCGCAGGTGGGCGATTACGCCGCCGAACAGCCGGCGCTGGATCTGGCGCGCTATTTCAACGGCACGCTGGATGCCTACGGCGTCTTCACCGACCGCTCCGGCCGCGTGGTCCGGCGCTTCACCGTGGTGATGGTCTGCACCTGGAACGGCAACGAAGGGGTGCTGGACGAGGACTTCACCTACTCCGACGGCACCCGGCAGCGCCGTGTCTGGCGGCTGGTCAGGCAGGCTGACGGCCGTTACGTGGGCCGTGCCGACGACGTGGTCGGCGAGGCCTCGGGCCAGGTGGCGGGCAACGCCTTCCGCTGGGGCTACACGCTGCGCCTGCCGGTGGACGGCCGGACCTACGACGTCCAGTTCGACGACTGGATGTACCTGATGGACGGGCGCGTGATGCTCAACAAGGCGGTCATGAGCAAGTTCGGCTTCCGTCTGGGCGAGGTCACGCTGGCGTTCGTGAAACGGCCATGACGCTGCTGCCCCCCCTGAACCCGCCGCTGCGCGACTGGACCGGCCGCCGCGCCTGGCTGGTCGGCGCCTCCAGCGGCATCGGCGCGGCCACCGCCCATGCGCTGCACGCGGCGGGTGCCGAGGTGGTGGTGTCAGCCCGGCGGGCCGAGGCCCTGGAGGCCTTCGTGCGCGAGCACCCGGGCGCGCGGGCGCTGCCGCTGGACGTGACCGACCTGGCAAGCACGCACGCCGCCGCGCGCCAGCTGCGCGCCGATGGCCGCCCGCTGGACCTGGTGATGTACTGCGCCGGCCACTACCGCGAGATGCGCGCCGACGACTGGCACCTGCCCGAGCTGCGCCGGCACTGGGAGGTGAACTACCAGGGCGCCCTGCACGTGATCGACGCGGTGCTGCCCACGCTGCGGGCCCAGGGGCAGGGGCACCTGAGCCTGGTCAGCAGCGTGGCCGGCTTCCGGGGCCTGCCCAAGTCGCTGGCCTACGGGCCCACCAAGGCCGCGCTGATCAACCTGGCCGAGACGCTCTATCTGGACCTGCGCCAGGCGGGTGTCGCCGTGAGCGTGATCAACCCGGGCTTCGTCGAGACCCCGCTGACGGCGCAGAACCGCTTTCCCATGCCGGCGCTGATGAGCCCCGAGGACGCGGCGCAGGCGATACTGGCGGGGTGGGCGCGGGGCCGCTTCGACATCCACTTTCCCAAGCGCTTCACGCGCTGGATGCAGCTGCTGCGCGTGCTGCCGTCGCGCCCGTTCTTCGCCGCCGTCACCCGCTTCACCGGACTATGAGCCACGATCCCCGCACCCAGGCGGTCAGCGCCTACTTCGAGCGCCTGACGCCCGCCACGCTGGCACGGCTGGGCGAGGTGTACGCCCCGCACGCCAGCTTCAAGGACCCGTTCAACGAGGTGCACGGGGTGGATGCGATCCGGGCCATTTTCGAGCACATGTACCGCGCGCTGGAGGCGCCGCGTTTCGTGGTGACGCGTGCCGTTTCCGAAGGCGACGACGCCTTCCTGACCTGGGATTTCCATTTCGTGGCCCGTGGCACCGCCCTGACGGTGCGTGGCGCCACCCACTTGCGTTTCGCCCCCGATGGCCGCGTGGCCGCGCACCGCGACTACTGGGACGCGGCCGAGGAGCTGTACGAGAAGCTGCCCGTGCTGGGGGCGCTGATGCGCTGGCTCAGGCGACGGGCGCAGAGTCGATGAAGCTCTGGCGCAGCGCCAGTTTTTCGTACAGCTTGGCCAGGCTGGGGTAGGGCGTGCGCCAGTCGATGTCGGGGAACCGGAAATCCAGGTAGCCCAGCGCGCAGCCCACGGCCACGTCGGCCAGGCTGAAGTGGATGCCGTGGCAGAACGGCTTGTCGCCCAGCCCGTGGGCCATGGCCTTGAGCGCCCCGTGGACCTTGGCCATCTGGCGGTCGGTCCAGGCCTGGGAGCGCTGCTTGGCGGTGCGCCCGGGCCAGGTGTTTTCCAGCCGGGCCAGGATGGCGGCATCCATCAGGCCATCGGCCAGCGCTTCCCAGGTCTTCACCTCGGTGCGCTCCCGCCCCGAAGCCGGGATCAGCTTGCCCACCGGCGACAGCGTGTCCAGGTATTCGACGATCACGCGCGAGTCGAAGATGGCCTCGGCGCCGTCCATCACCAGGCAGGGCACCTTGCCCAGCGGGTTGGCTTCCATGATGGTCGTGTCGGCCGACCAGACGTCCTCCAGCACCAGCTGGTAGTCGAGTTTTTTCTCGGCCATGACGATGCGCACTTTGCGCACGTAAGGGCTGGTGAGGGCACCGATCAGTTTCATCATGGACAGGTTTGACGTTCTTTGACGGCCCATTCTAGCGAGGCGGACCGGCCCCGCGATGTGGCGGCCTACCTACAATGGAGCCCCATGCAAGACGCTTCCGCCTCCCTCACCACGGCGCCCGGCCTGTCGGCGCTGACCGCCATTTCACCGCTGGACGGCCGCTACGCGCCCAAGCTGGCAGCCCTGCGCCCGCTGATGAGCGAATTCGGCTACATGCACCGCCGCGTGCAGGTCGAAGTCGCCTGGTTCATCGCCCTGTCCGACGCCGGTTTCCAGGAGTTTCCGCCGCTGTCGGCCGCCGCCCGCAGCCACCTGACGGGCCTGGTGTCCGGTTTCTCCGAGGCCGATGCCGCGGCGATCAAGGACATCGAAAAGACCACCAACCACGACGTCAAGGCGGTGGAATACTGGATCAAGGCCCGCTTCGCCGACGCCGCGCTGCCGGCCGGGCTGCGCGCCGAACTGGCGGCGGTGCAGGAATTCGTGCACTTCGCCTGCACCAGCGAGGACATCAACAACACCAGCCACGCGCTGCAGCTCAAGGCCGGCCGCGCGCAGGTGCTGGCCTCGCTGGACGCGGTGCTGGCCAAGCTGCGCGAGATGGCCCATGCCCACGCGGCCGTGCCCATGCTCAGCCGCACCCACGGCCAGACCGCCAGCCCCACCACGGTGGGCAAGGAATTCGCCAACGTGGTGGTGCGCCTGCAGAAGACGCGCGACGCCATCGCGGCCGTCAGGCTCATGGGCAAGATGAACGGCGCCGTGGGCAACTACAACGCCCACCTGAGCGCCTGGC